>JAICUC010000088.1 GCA_025936075.1 Nitrospira sp.
GACCATCGTGACGATCTTGTGCGATTCCGGCGCGAAGTATCAATCGAGAATCTTCAATCCGGAATGGCTATCGTCCAACGGACTGAGGACGGATGTGCCCATCGAGACCCTTCTCGGGTAGTGCAGCGCGGTCGAGCCTCCGTCCAGATCGTAACCCGCTTGTCTCCCGATGGGTCTGGGACTTCGACGAAGTCGGTCTGCAAACAAGAACGAGACAATTCAGCGCTACGCCTACTCGTCGGTGGGGGAAACCTTGATCGAGTTGGGGTGAATGGTCGCGGACGTCCGCATTTGAGCCTGGACGACATGACTCCGGGCCGGTACGCTTTGCGTCAGCCACACGTTTCCGCCGATGATAGAGCCCTGCCCGATGGTGACGCGCCCTAAGATCGTGGCTCCCGCATAGATGACCACGTCGTCTTCCACGATCGGATGGCGAGCTTCTCCCTTGATCAGGATGCCCTGCTCGCCTTCAGTGAACCGTTTGGCGCCAAGCGTCACGGCTTGGTAGAGGCGGACCCGCTTGCCGATGATGGTAGTTTCACCTATGACGACACCAGTCCCGTGATCAATAAAGAAGTGACTGCCGATCTCGGCTGCCGGATGAATATCGATCCCGGTGGAGGCATGCGCAATGTCCGAAATCAACCGGGAGACCAACGGTGCCTCCAAGCGATGCAAGGCATGAGCGAGACGATGGTAAATGACGGCCGTCATGCCGGGATAGCAGAGCAGAATCTCTGAGGGGCTGGTGGCTGCGGGGTCCCCTCGGTACGCGGCTTGTAAATCCGTGACGAGCAACGCTCGGATGGTCGGGAGCTGGCCGGCGAATGTGCTCGTTATGTGTCCTGCTCGCTCAGCGAGTGAACGGTCGTCATGGCTGTCCGTGTTGGCTGTAAAGACCAATCCTCGCCGGACTTGATCCTGCAAGAGCGGCAAGGTTTGATCCAACGTGTGCCCGACAAAATAGTCGATGTTCGTCTCATTCAAATCCGCTCGACCGTAGTGCGTCGGAAACAGCACGGCGCACAGGCCTTCCACGATGCCGAGAAGGGCTTTCCTTGACGGTAGCTTGTGAATCCGCCCTTGATGGCGGATGTGGCGGGTCAGCTCGCGCGAAGCGCGCAGCTCCGTGACAATCTGATCAAGATTCCAGCTGGTCGGTGATATATCTTGCCGTCGAATCGACTCATCCATGATGTCGTGTTGTTGGCAAGCCTACAGACCCGGCCTACGATTCGATTCTGTGGCGTGCGTGCGGCCCGTCCAAAAAGCCGCCGCCTGACTACCGGCTGCGATGTCCGATCGATCCGCCGATCCATCGACTTGCATAGGCGTGCGGCTCATGACGAACAATACCACGCTGGTCTCGGTAGAAGCCATTCCAATCTGACGGAGTCCGAAATCCTGCCAAGCACCGCCGGAAGGTCGGTGACGGAAATTTTGCGTTGACACGATTGAGTTCACGGTGGTGTGCGGGCAGAATGTGTACCCTGATCGCATGCGATTGCCTGACGGACCTTTACAAATACAGTGAATGGTACGGGATGACCAAGCAAGAGCACTGTCCCATCGTCGGCGCCTACCAATCATGATCCGCTTCACACCATGGATGAATTGGCTCCATTCATGGAGCGGGCTGCTCTTTGGATGGCTCTTGTTTGCGGTGTTTCTTACCGGAACACTGACGGTCTTCGACACCGAGATCACGGCGTGGATGCAACCGGAGTTACACGAAATCACATCGGATATGCGACAAGATGATGATGGACCTGTGTATTGGCCGACACAGCTGATGGCGCCGCTTGTACGCGAGGGTCGAGACGTTTCTATCGACGAATCTCTTCTTATCAAATTGCAGGAGAAGCGAATGTTCTCGGGCCAGGCGATCGATCCGGTCACCGGCCGCGTGGTGATCTTTCGTGACACCCAGGGCGGCGATTTCTTTTATCACTTTCACTATGGACTGCTATTCGGGTGGCCTGGTGCCTGGTTGGTTGGCAGCGCTGCGACTGTGATGCTTATTATCCTTGCCACCGGCCTGTGTGGTCTTCGGTGGACATTCAAGGACGTCGTGATGGTTCGCATTCGGCCATATCCTCGCGCCTGGCTGGATGTTCACAACTTAACGGGTCTCACGGTCATCCCGTTTCATTTCATGATTGTGGTCACCGGTCTCGCGATGTTTTGGTCGGTTTATATGCCGGTGGACATCCCCCTGCTTCGTGAAAGCGAAGGCATCGTACCGTTGTTATCCATACTGCACTTTGCTCAATTCGGAGGCAGTCCGATACGGTGGCTCTATTTCATCATGGGATTGGCGGCCACTGTGATGATTGCGACAGGACTTATCTTATGGACCGCAAAGCGGCAGGCATCCCTGACAAGCCGGACAGGTTATCGCATCGTGGAAGTTCTGAATGTAGCTACGGTGGCAGGGTTGCTGATGGCAGTGGCGGCGTTCTTCTGGGCCAATCGACTCTTGCCCCTGGCACTGCCGGACCGATCCCACTGGGAGATCCGCTGTTTTTTTATCGTCTGGGGCCTGTGCCTGATTCATAGCTTGCTTCGAGGAGGGTCCATCCGGGCGTGGCGAGATCAACTGTACGGGTCGGCATGCCTGTTGGTCTTTTTGCCCCTGCTCAATGGATTGACGACGAACAGTCATCTGATGATGACGGTCCCGACGGCACAATGGGCCATAGCAGGAGTCGACCTGACCGGGCTCACTGTAGGTGCGTTGCTCGGCTGGGCTGCTCGACGGGTAGATGGAAGGGTTTTGAGACATCACGAAGAAGAAACCGGATCATGATTAATCATCCAAGAGCCACATAGCACAACAATGACTCTGCATGCAGTCGAAGCAGAGTTTCAGAAAATACAGCGAAACCATGCATGAACCGGCAGCAATTTATGAGCTTCGCAATGCGGTTTCATATGCAGTTGGCATCAATCAATTGCTGTCCAATCTTGATCGCTTTTGTATGAGCTTCTTCTTCAGATTCACTGGCTGCGCCAATCGTCTGTATGAGCTGCGGATCGTCCGTCCCATCGGATGTTGGGGGCCAGATGGTGGTTTCAAGCAACCAACTCGTCCCAATGCGGCGTGCAGCACTGGCGATTTTTCTCCCATTGTGTATGATCTCCATTCTCTCCTCCTGTGCCGTATCGGCTAGTCTCATTGCATCTTTCGTCTGTAGTTCTATGCGCCCGCTACACGGTGGGTTAGATATTCCCACAGATTGAAATTCATATATGGCTGATTCCGCCGGCGGTCCAAAGATTACTCTTTTCCCTCCATGAAATCACCAAGGGTATGCAGCCCTGCCCATAGGATCTTAGGGGGAAGACACATGACCTAGGCACAACGTCTTCACCAAGACCGTCACGCCGATCGGAGTCACAACCTGTTACCCCACTGATCGCGATTGAGCAGAAGTCCCGAGAACGAACCGGCGCGCAGATCAATGAATCGCGGAACGACATCTGCCTTCGGAACCGACAAAGAGAGCACTGAACTTCGTCGTCCATGCACATGACCATCTTGCTCCAGGGACGGCACTCTGTTAAGGTGTGTTTCCGTCTTTACTTCTATCTGGACCTCAATATCTCTGAATGGTGTGGGACCCAAAAGATCCGTGGGGCAAAAAGTCTGATCCGCTTGAAGAGGCCTTCAAGCAGGCCCAGTCACAATTCAAGGACATTTTTCCTTCCGGTGGATTAAAAAATCTCCTGCCATCAGGCGGCATCATGAATCTCGTCATTGCCGCCTTACTGATCTTCTTGGTCTGGCAAAGTGTGTTTATCGTCGCCCCAGATGAAGAAGGTGTCGTAAAACGGTTCGGTGTCCCGGTCCGCCAGGTGGAGCCGGGCCCGCATTTCAAGATTCCTCTCGTTGAAACCGTCCTTCAGCCGAAAGTCGCCAAACTCTATCGCGTTGAAATCGGCTTCCGCACCAACCAACAAGGCCGGCAGCAGACGGTACCTCAAGAAGCCTTGATGCTGACCGGCGATATGAACATCCTGGCGATCGAATTCATCGTGCAGTACAAGATCAAAGAAGGCCGCGACTTCCTGTTCAATGTGGCCGATATCCATGAGACCATCGGCAAAGCGGCCGAGGCTTCCATGCGGGAAGTGGTCGGCAAGAGTAAGATCGACGAAGCCTTGACCACCGGGAAAGCGGTGATTCAGCAAGACACCATGACGTTGCTTCAGACGATTCTCGACCAATATCACTCCGGCGTGCAAATCGCCGCCGTACAACTCCAAGACGTCGATCCTCCAGAAGCCGTGGCTGCCGCCTTCAAAGATGTCACGAACGCCAAAGAAGACCGGGAAAAGCTCATCAACCAGGCGCAAGGGTATCGCAACGACATCATTCCGAGGGCAAAGGGTGAAGCCGCTGAACTGGTCAACCGGGCAAGAGGGTTTGCTCAGGCGAGGGTCAATCGCGCTCAGGGTGAGACGAATCGGTTTCTCGCCACCTTGAAGGAGTACAATCAAGCGAAGGACGTCATCAGCAAGCGGATCTATATCGAGACGTTGGAAGAAATCCTCCCCAATATGGAGAAAATCATCATCGAGGGGAAAGCTGGAGAGCGTCTCTTGCCGTATCTTCCTCTGAACCGTCTTTCCAAACCGGCATCCTTGGCCGGGGCCAAGTCTGTCCCTCAATCGGAAATCGAGGAGTCCCGGCCAGAACCGTCCCCCACGCTGAAATCGAGGGGTTCCCGACCATGACAAAACAGGGATTGGTGATCGCACTTCTGGCTGTGACTGTTGCGTTGTTTGTGCTCGGTGCTTCTCCCCTTTTCGTCGTAGACGTGATCCAGACGGCAATTGTGGTCCAACTCGGCAAACCCGTTCGCAATATCACCGAACCCGGGCTGTATGTGAAAATGCCGTTCGTCCAGGAGGTGACTTACTTCGAGAAACGTTTGCTGGATTACGATTCGAACGCCCAGGACGTCATTACCTCGGACAAGAAGACCCTGTTGCTCGACAACTTCGCCAAATGGCGTATCACTGATCCGTTGAAAGTCTATCAGGCATTCCAAAGCCAGCGAGGTGCGCTCCAGCGACTGCACGATATCATCTACTCTGAATTACGGGTGGAGTTGGGCCGCCACGAGTTGCTCGAAATCGTATCGAGCACGAGGGCCGACATCATGAAGGTGGTCACCGAACGAGCAAACGAAAAGGCCTCGGTGTACGGCATTGAAATTCAGGATGTGCGGATCAAGCGTGCCGACTTACCGGAACAGAATGAGAAGGCGGTCTTTGCGCGCATGCAAGCGGAGCGGGAACGGCAGGCCAAGCAGTATCGCGCTGAAGGAGCGGAAGAAGCGCAAAAAATCCGATCGGAAGCCGAAAAGGATCGGGAAATTATCCTCGCGCAAGCCTATAAGGAATCTGAAGAACTTCGCGGTGGCGGGGATGCCAAAGCGTTTCGCATCTATGCCGATGCCTACCGGCAGGATCAAAAGTTTTTTGAGTTTACCCGCTCGATGGAAGCGTACAAGACCGCCTTCAAAGACGGCTCGACGTTGGTGATGAGCCCGGACTCGGAATTCTTCCGTTATCTCAAGCAACGCTGAACTTCAGGAAAGGCCTACAATTTTCCCAGTTGCAGGGTCAAGGTTGATCCGCTCCCCGGCGGGCTTCTTGGGCAACCCCGGCATCAGCTGAATGCCCGAGCAGACGGCAGTCACAAAACCTGCTCCGGCTAAGATCCGCAACTCTCGGATCGGAACCGTAAATCCGGTTGGTCTTCCCTTCAGCCCCGGATCGTGTGATAGCGACAGAGGCGTTTTTGCCATGCAGACGGGTAAGCCGCCATACCCCAACGCCTCTGCTGTTTCGATTTGACGCTCAGCCTCCGGTTCAAACGCCACTCCCGCCGCCCCATACATGCAGGTTGCAATGGTCTCGATCTTTTTCTTGATCGGCCAAGACAACTCGTAAAGATGTTTGAAGTGAGCCGGCCTCTCCGATGCCTTGGCGACGGCGGCTGCCAGCTGTTCGGCTCCCTTCCCCCCGTCGGCCCAATGGGTTGAGACTGCCGCATCAGCCGCTCCCATCTTGAGCGACTGTTCCCGAACCCAATTCAATTCATCCTGAGGATCATCCTTGAAGGCATTGACGGCAACAACAACCGGTACCTCATGCGCGAGAACGTTGGCGATATGCTGCCTCAAATTGGCGATTCCCTTCGAGAGTGCTTCCTGATTCGGACCCGTAAGACTCGAAGGCAAGGCAACTCCTGCCTTGGCAACGCCTCCACCGCCATGGAGTTTCAACGCCCGTAACGTCGCCACGACCACCGCCACCGTCGGCGCAAATCCCGACGCACGACACTTGATGTTAAAAAACTTTTCCGCTCCAAGATCGCTGCCGAAGCCCGCCTCTGTTACCACGAAGTCGGCACATTGAAGAGCAATTGCATCGGATAAGATCGAGCAGTTGCCATGCGCGATGTTGCCGAAGGGCCCCGTATGGACGAATGCCGGCGTTCCTTCAAGCGTTTGAACGAGATTCGGCATGAGAGCATCCTTTAGAAGCACGGCCATCGATCCCGCGCAGCCAAGCTCTTCGGCCGTGACCGGCGTACCGGACTTCGTCAGCCCCACGAGTATTCGGCCGAGCCGATCGCGGAGATCCCGCTGATCCTTTGCAAGAGCCAGTACCGCCATCACTTCTGAAGCCTCGGTAATGACGAATTGCCCCGGCCGTCTGTCCATTTCTTCTCCCAACTCGATCTGCCGGAGCGCGCGATCACTGATACTCAATGTCCGCGGCCATGTAGTCCGTTGAGGGTCGATCGAGAGCGCATTGCCATGGAACAGATGATTATCGAGGAACGCGGAGAGCAAATTATGGCTGACAGTCACCGCGTGGGCATCTCCGGTCAGGTGAAGGTTGATATCTGCCATCGGAGCGACTTGGGCATGGCCCCCACCGGTCCCTCCTCCCTTCACCCCAAACACAGGACCGAGCGATGGTTGCCTGAGAGTCAGCGCGGCTCGATGCCCCAGCCGCGAGAGTCCCATGGCAAGGCCTATCGACGTCGTGGTCTTTCCCTCTCCCAAGGGCGTGGGGTTGATTGCCGTGACAAGGACATACCGCCCCTTCGGGACAGCCACCGGACGATTCAGTATTTGTAGAGAGACTTTCGCCTTGTCCCGTCCATAGAGAATAAGCTCTTCGGCATGGATCCCAAGCTGGGAACCGATTTCGACAATAGGACGAAGGGCGGCAGATTGGACGATTTCGAGGTCGGTCAAGAGGATCTCATCTTGTTTTGCCTAGACCTGCAGAAGGCATGGATGAGAATGATTTGACTTTGGAGTTAACAAAAACAGATCGGTGAAACCTCAGATTAGGAGCTGAACCCGCCGTTACTCTAAGATGTACTTGTTGGGATCAAGCGTCTGGCCGTTCAATTTTACCATATAATGCAGGTGAGGACCCGTGGCCAGGCCGGTGCTTCCAACAAGTGCAATGACATCGCCACGCTCGACTCTCTGCCCTTCCTTCACCAAGGCCTTCGCAAGGTGTCCATAGAGAGTTTCAACTCCGAATCCATGATCTACGCGGACTATGTTTCCAAGCTTAGAATCGTAGCCTATGGACGTAATCCTTCCTTGGGCCGGGGCATGGACGGGAGTATTCGGCGCAGCCCCGATATCCAATCCATCATGCCAGGCAGGCTTCTCCGTGAAAGGAGAAACTCTCGGACCAAACCCAGATGTGACCCACCCTTTCACAGGCCAAATCGAGGGCGTCGAGGCCCAGCGAGACGAGCGCTGCTCGGCTGCTTGTGACAATTCGTCAAGAATGCGTTCCTGCACCGTTGCTTGCTTTGAAAGCCATTCCAATCCTTCTTTCACTGATGCAACGGCCTGAAGATTATCCTGGGATGACTCTAAGCGCCTAGTGGAAGAATGTTCCTGATTGCCGTCGGATATCTGCTTTGAGGTACCGGATAAAGGCGTTGGCTCGCTTCCGACGGCTATCGTTCCTCTCTCTTCGGAAAGCGGCAGCTCTTCACCACCTCTCCCGTTTGCCATGTCTCCCGTCTTGGGGACTTCAATACCCAGCATGACTCGAAGCCGTTGATTGACCTCATTCATCGCTCCAAGACGCTTCTTTAGGTCATCAACGGCGGTTGAGAATGCCGCAGTTTGTTCCCGTGCGCTCATGGCTTCAGCACGGAAAGCCGCCAGCTCCCACACTTCCCCCGTTCTGATGACATAGTGTGAAACGACGAGAAGATCGGCAAGGATGATCACGCCCACACAGACCAGCAATCGGCGAAGGAGTTTTTTTGAAAAGCTGAAGCGGATAGGCTTCGCAGTAGATCCTCTGAACACGACAACGGTGTAGGCATCGCCGTCTTGAATATTCGTCTGATTCATATTCTTAATCTCCTGCGCCTAAATTAACACTAATACTTGCCCAGCAAGTTACCGATTTGGCCCCCTATTGGTCAACCCTAAAATAGAGGTATCGGTGAGACGGTTTCAACCACAGCCTCTAGGATGTCTCTCGGAGAACCCACTCAAGATAAGGGGGGAACCCATTACTCACCGGGATTATTATTATTTCCGGCACCTTGTACGAATGGATCTTCCGTATTGCTTCTTCGAGGGAATTGAATTTATCTGAAGTCGTCTTGATGAGCAACAGTGCTTCCTGGTCGTTCATCACCTTTCCTTCCCACCAGTACGTTGATCGCACAGTGGGAATCGTCGAAGCACAAGCAGCGAGGCGAGACCGCACCACTTGGTCGGCAATCTTATCCGCTTCATCTTGGCTTGCTGCTGTAACCATGACAATCACGACATGGATCGGTTCAGTCCCCATAGAATGGCCAGGATACCCAAGCGCATCCCTACGATCAACCTGATTCAAAGACCTGACCACTCATCTCCATGGTTGAGCAACATCTATGCCCAATCAATAAAGATCCATAATAAAAATTATATATATTTACAATGACTTATGGCATAAACCCACTTGAGGATGTGGCTCTAGGGGTGAGCGACTGCATAGTAAACGTGACGGGCAAACAATTTTTGAGACACGGCGTTCAAAACTGACCTTTCCGGCCATTCCACGGTTGCATTCAATGCCGATCCTATACCTTCTCCATCTTTGCTAACCCCGAGAAGTAATGGGCGAATGTTTTCATTCCCCCTGAGGCCTGACCCCAATCATAGTACTCATTGGGAGCGTGATAGCCATGCTCGGGAAGGCTCAAACCTATGAAGAGGATCGGTACCTTCCATGTTTTCTGCATGGTAACCACCGCACCGATTGATCCGCCTTCCCGCACGAACGCAGGATCGTTGTCGAATCCTGCTCTCACAGCTCGTTTCACACAATCGACGTATGGCCCTGCGAAGTCGCCCTTGAATGGATGGAGCATTCCCTCTCTCTGCACCTTCACATCCGGATTTACCTTCGCGACATGCTTCTTCAACAGGGCAAACACACTCTCAGGCACCTGGCTTGGAACGAGACGCATACTGATCTTAAGCTCGGCATGACCTGGCACAACCGTTTTAACTCCCCGGCCGTGGTATCCTCCGCTGAGGCCATGAACTTCAAAGGTAGGAGATGCCCAGATCCGTCTCATGACTTCTGCCGGGTCCTGAACTCGAAGCGATCGAAACCCGTGGACTTTCTTGAAACGTCGCACTTCAAAGCCGGATCTAAGGAAATTCTTGATTTCATTGATAGTCGGCTCGACCACTTCATCATAGAAGCCCGGAATCTTCACCTTGCCGGTCTTGGCATCAATACACGTGTTCGCCACCTCCATCAACTCGGCCAGCGGGTTACGAGCTGCTCCTCCCGTCACACCAGAATGTGCGTCTTTCTCTCCCGTGCGTAGGATAAGACGCGCGCCGAGCAGGCCACGCAAGCCGTAGGGCACAGCAGGCCGCCCCTTGGCAATCCAGATCGTATCCGACACAACTACGGAATCCGGTCGTGGAATCGCATCGCGGTTTTTAAGCCCAGCGGCAAAATGCGGGCTTCCGATCTCCTCTTCCAGCTCCCATAAGAATCGGATGTTGAGCGGCCAACCTTGCTCAATAGCATATCGAGCGGCAAACATCGCCGTGAGTGCCGGGCCTTTATCATCGGTCGCCCCTCGCCCCCGATACATCCCGTTTTCATTCTTAAAGGCGAACGGCGCCTGTTTCCATTCCGGCTCCTGCGCCGGCTGCACGTCCAGATGATTGTAGATTGTGACGGTCGGATACTCGGCCCCTGCGAACCACCCGCCGGAGACGATAGGATATCCGCCGGTTTCTATCACTTGAACCTTGGCATTCATCCCGGCCAAATACTGCCTCGCAAGGTCAGCCATGCGGCGCATGTCGCCTGCATGGGATGAATCCATGCTGATCGACGGCACTTCCACCATCTGCCCCAAGAGATCCTCAAACCTTTGTCGCGACTCCTTTACAAAACTTCTCAGTCGCCGCTCATTCACCATAACGAATGATCCTCCTTGATCAAGAGACGGGGATTATAGCGATCGTGCCTCGCAAGAGAAAGCAGCCGGGCTTCAGACGAAGAATGATGATAAGATGGCTGCCATCTCCCATGACCATTTCGGCGAGAATCGTCGCTCCTCTTGTTCTGCTTGCTTATATAGGAACAGACACACCGGTATCGGTGTGGGCAGAGGACTCGACTAGCATCCAACAGATACTCGAAGAGCCGCATGTCTATCATCTTCGGCACGCCACTTTGCGAGGCATTGTACGGGATGTGCAATCACTCGCCCCCTACACAGTGCCTAATGGCGATAACTGTTACGGCGCTTACTTGTTCCGTCTTGAGGACGATGAGGCGACCATTCCGGTGGCGGTATTGGGTATTTGTGGTAGACCAATTATCCGCGATCCGGAAGTCGAAGATGGAGATCGTGTCGAAGTGAGCGCTACGATTCAGGCACCGAGTCATGGAGGGTACTACCTCAGTTTCAAAGGATTAAAAATAGTAACCGAGCAGGAAGGCGTCGTGCAGGCAGTGGCCGATCGTATTCTTCCGATTGTGGAATAAGGTGACATTCGGACGCAGCGGGAAAGCCGATGCGAGAACCAAAGATAGTCTGGTCACTGATGTTTCTATTGTTAGCCGGCTGTGCAGGTAGCCAAGGGTTCAATCGGGCTGTAATGATTGAGACTCTGCACGTAGATCTCCCCCCCGACCAAAACAATCCCCCTCTCGCCAATCAAGCC
>JAICUC010000394.1 GCA_025936075.1 Nitrospira sp.
TCTTCGTCAAGGACTACCTCGGACTCTCCGCCGCATTTCTTGCCGCGCTCGGATTTTGGGCCGGGATTCCCTGGGCCTTGAAGATGCCGATCGGCCACACGGTCGATCTCATGTGGCGATGGAAGAGCTGGCTCGTCGGGTTGGGCGCAGGGTTGTTGACGATCAGCCTCGGGATCATGGCCCTGTTGATCGGCGAGCGCGAAGCGATGACGACTCTCTTGTCGGCAGAAATATGGTATGTCCTCAGTGTGTTGCTGGCCCCCATCGGGTATGTCGTTCAAGACGTCGTTGCGGACGCCATGACCGTCGAAGCGGTTCCTCGTGTCGACGATCAAGGACACCCATTCGACGATCAAACACGCAAGCTGATGCACACCACGATGCAGACACTCGGGCGTGTTGCGATTGTCGGCGGTGGTATCCTCGTGGCGCTCATTAACGTGTATGTCTTCAGCGGGACGGAGGGATTGCCGCAGGCGGAACTCATTCGGTTGTACAAGAACATCTATCTCATGGCCATGGTGATCCCGGTTGTCTCTGTGGCGGGGGTCGGATTGGCGTGGTGGCTGAAACAGCGTCAGATGCAGCGACTCGTTCAGGAAGGGTTCTCACCGGAGCAGGCCCGAAAGATGGTGGATGTGCGTGATGTGGAGAATGAACCGACGAAACCCAATTGGTTGATTCTCGGGGGCAGCCTGGTGTTTGTCCTCTTCACATTGACGGTCGGATTGGGCGGATTTCCATATCGAGAGGAGATCGTGTTCGCCGGTTCGATGAGCATCGTGCTGTTCTTGATGTCGAGGCTTGTTCGGGAACTGGAGGCCGATAAACGGCACACCTTGATCGGCACTGCGGCGGTCATCTTCGCCTTGCGCGCGGTTCCAGGACCTGGCCCAGGATCGACCTGGTGGATGATCGATGACCTGAAGTTCGATCAGCAATTCTTGTCCGTCCTCTCCTTGATCGGCGGCATGTTGGCCTTGATCGGCATGTTCGCCTTTCGGCGCTTTATGGCCGAACGTTCAATCATGTACGTGGTCGGATTTTTAACCGTCGTCGGGACCGTGCTCTCTCTACCGATTGTGAGTATGTACTACGGATTGCACGAATGGACGGCGAAGATGACCGGTGGAGTCGTCGATGCACGCTTCATTGCTTTGATCGACACGGCGTTGGAATCGCCCCTCGTGCAAATCTCCATGATTCCGATGTTGGCCTGGATTGCGAACTCCGCTCCGCCCAATCTGAAAGCCACCTTCTTTGCCGTGATGGCTTCCTTCACTAATCTCGCGCTTTCCTTCAGTCAACTTGGCACCAAGTATCTCAATGAGATCTTCGTCGTCACCAGGGAGGTGCGCGATCAAGCGACCGCTGTTCTTCAAACTCCTGCCGATTACAGCCAACTCGGCGATCTTCTGATCACTCAACTGGTGATCGGACTGGCTCTTCCCTTCTCCGCCATCCTGTTTGCGAAACTTACGAAGTTTAAGAGCGCATAGCTGGAATGGGTCCCGACACCATTCAGGACTTGCTCAAGCTCTCGACGTAGGTCACTGTACAAGTAGATCTTCGCTTAGTGTGATCTTGTCGGCAATGACCATGCGCTATTCAGTCAGAATAGAGCAGTGTCACTCTCCTGTGCCAGTTCAGCCGCTTCGTTGACAGTCTGAGTCTTGTAGACCTATAGTGAAGCGGGGTCTCAACCTATATGGAGTTGCCGTGGCTGTTGTCAGAGTGAAATCTCACTATCAGGTGACGCTCCCACCGCAAGTTCGGTCTAAAGCGGGTGTGGCTGTCGGAGATCTGTTCGAGGCCAAGGTCGAAGGGCGAACGATCACTTTAATCCCAAAGCGCTTGATAGACCATGAACTGAAGTTGGCCCTCAATGAGGTCAAGCGCGGTCGCATCAAAGGGCCATTTCCTACTCCCCAGGCGACCATCCGTGCCCTCCGCCGTCGGACTGCATGACGGCATCCTTCACGTTACGTTTTCGCAAGCAATATCAACAGTTGTCCTCGGAGCGCCAAGCCAAGTTCGACAAACAGTTGGCCTTCCTTTTATCGAACTTGCGACATCCTTCACTGCGTGCGAAGAAATATGATGAAAAGAATGATATCTGGCAAGCGCGAGTGGATGATGACTACCGGTTTTACTTTCAGATTGATGACAACACGTACATTCTCTTGTCGATCATTCCTCATCCCAAATAAATGACGGGACTATGTGCGGCTATCGAAACTGACTCAGCCGGCGTTTCTTTCCCTTAGACGGTTTCATCGCTGAGGACGGTTGCGGCTGCCGGTTGAGAGAAGCTTCTCGGCTCACATGCCTGATCATGGCCATGACGGCGGGACCAGCATTTTCGGGGCGAAGCACAATACCGGGGTTGCGATCGGCAAACACGCGAAACACTTCGTCTGCGAACCCTTGGCCCACCGAGCGCACGTCTCGAAAATCAAAGATGATCTCCCGGAACTTCTCCAAGTTGGCCAAAAGGCGTCTTGCCTCAGAGCGAGAGACATAGTCAGGCTGCAGAAGCTTGACCCGTACTTCAGTCTTTTGAAATTGGAAATCATACTTTTGAGGAGCGAATTCACCGAACACCTTGTCGAGAGTCTGGCGGGCACTACGCCGAACCGAAAACTGTACGAGGGTTCCACGCGTGAAACGCGACTGTGAAACAAACACGTCCTCCTTGGCCCGATTCCATTCAATTTGTATCCGGTGGGACTTCAAGGAAAATGTATCACCGACCCGGGATGTGAAAAAAAGTCCTTCGCCGGTGTGAGCTTGAGGCATGGTGGTCGTCTTACCTTTGAGAAGCTCAATGAGCGCTGTCTCTTCATCCGGAAGGTGGAATTTCGACGCAATGGAATGAAATACGCCGATTCCCAGATCGCGAATATCGAAGGATATCTGGATTGGCCCCAGCACAACTTGAATGGTACATCGATCTGAGTGTGAGTGTTCAATGGCATTGTTGAGCATTTCCGTGAAGGCA
>JAICUC010000370.1 GCA_025936075.1 Nitrospira sp.
ATGCAGAGCGAGATACTGGAACCATCAAGAGCCGATACCTTGGGTGCGGTTGCAGCGGGTGCCGGACTTTGTGTCGTTCACCCATGAAAGGCACCTGAGGACCGGATTGCGTTGTGCCGATTGCTACGACCCTGTGGAGCCCGTGTCACGCGGTACCGTTGCCGAACTCGCGATGGTTCTGCCGCCCCAAGGAGGCATACCATGAAGATCAATCGGCGATCGCTGCTTCGTCTCTCTCTCGTCTGGCCGGCGACCGTGCCGCTCTGGTCCGGCACATTGTTGCAGGCGGCAGAGACCAAGGATGATCGACGAAAAGAGACGCTCACGAAGACGCGCCCGACTACGGTGGACAGCCTCGCCGAGGCGATCGTCGTCAAGAATGAGAATGTCTTTTTCGTGGCGCGGCCGGACGGAAACGTGCCCCTGCGCGACTCTCATGGCATGGGACTCTACTATCACGACTGTCGCTATGTGAACGGCTATGAAATCGAGCTGGCAGGAAAGAAGCCGGCTCATCTGTCCGCTTCGTCGGTCCAGGGGGCGATCGGCGTGTTTACGTTGACGAACCCCAGAATCGAGTTGGCGGGCGGCGCTATTCTCAATGAGGAGAAACTCGGCATGACGTGGCGTCGGTTGATCGACGACAAAGCCCCCGCGCTGCGCGAGCGGCTGCACATCCAGAATTTCACACTTCAGACGCTCGAGTTTCCCCTCACGCTGACGATTCAATCTGCCTTCGAGGATGTGTATGCCGTTCGGGGGCTGCTGCCGAAGCAGTTCGGTACGCTTCACCGGCCGACCTGGGAAGCCGACACGTTGCGGTGGATCTACGACGGCAAAGACGGTCTCATCCGCACCTTGACGGTCCTCTTCGATCCGCCGCCCGACAAGCACCATGGCACCACGGCGGAGTTCACCGTGCGCATAAGCCCACGTGGCCGATACCGAATCGATGTGGCGCTCCTCATCGGCGAATCCAAGGACCGGACGGCCCTTCGCCCTGTGGCTCCTCAGCCGGAGGATTTCAGCCGGTTGGAAAGGGAACTCGAACGGGAAACCCAGGCCTGGATGGGACATGTGACCAAGGTCATGACCGACGGCTCGGCCCTCGACCAGCTCATGGAGCAATCTTTCCGTGGTCTCCGAGTTTTGCGCACACACGTTGGAGGTGAAACGTTTTTTGCGGCCGGAGTGCCGTGGTTCGTCGCGTTGTTCGGCCGCGACAGCCTGATCACCGCCTGGCAAATGTTGGCCTATCATCCGGGGATCGCCGAGCAAACCTTGCGCTTATTGGCAAAATATCAAGGCACGAAAGAGGATCAGTGGCGGGACGAACAGCCGGGCAAAATTCTCCACGAGCTACGGGTCGGCGAAATGGCCAATCTGGACGCCATTCCCCATACTCCGTTCTATGGGACGATCGATGCCACTCCGTTGTTCTTGATGCTGGTCGCGGAGCATGCGGCCTGGACCGGTTCTCTGAACCTCTTCAATGAATTGCGGACGTCCATCGAACGGGCGCTGTCCTGGATGGATACCTACGGCGATCGGCATGGAGAAGGCTATCTCACCTATACCAGCGGGCCGAAGGACAAGCTGATCAATCAGGGATGGAAAGATTCGGGAGACGCCATTGTCACCGCCGAGGGCGAGGTCGCTGTGCCGCCGCTCGCGATGGTGGAAGTACAGGGCTACGGCTATGCCGCCAAACTCGGGATCGCGGAATTGTTCAAACGGGCCGGCGATCGAGAACGGGCGGATCGTTTGATTCGCGAGGCCAGGCGGCTGCGCGAGCGGTTCAACCGGGATTTTTGGATGGAACATGAAGGTTGCTACGCGCTCGCTCTGCAAGCGGACGGGCAGCAGGCCGCCGTCGTGTCCTCCAATCCGGGCCAGGCGCTCTGGACAGGCATCGTGGACCAGGACAAAGCGGAGCGGACGATCAAGCGGCTCATGGCTGGAGATATGTTCAGCGGATGGGGTGTCCGCACCCTCTCGTCCAAAGAACGCGCCTATAATCCCATCGGCTATCACCTCGGCACGGTTTGGCCTCACGACAATTCAATTATCGCCGCGGGGTTCCGGCGCTATGGACGAGATCGGGAGACGCTGCGGATCTTCCATGGGCTGGTCGATGCCGCCTATCATTTCCGTGCGCATCAGCTTCCGGAACTCTTTTGCGGCTTCGATCGGGAGGCGTATGAAATCCCGATCAACTATCCTGTTGCCTGCCATCCGCAGGCCTGGGCTTCCGGTTCGCTTCCGTTTCTCTTGACGACTTTGCTCGGCTTGCTTCCGGAGGCGTTCGAGAAGCGGCTCCGTATCAGGCGGCCGCTGTTGCCCGATTTTCTCGACCGATTGGAACTGCGGAGGTTGCATGTGGGCGAAGCCCTGGTCGATCTCGCTTTTCGACGCGGGACGCAGGGCGTCCACGTCGACGTGGTGAAGCAGGAGGGCGACTTGGACGTCCAGGTGGATGAGGGAAGCTAACGGCAGTCCGTTGGTTTGTTTGGTTGATGTGGTTTATTTTGTTGAGTGCTTTGTTGAGAGCAAACAACCAGACCAACCAAATAAACGAAACAAACCAGATAAACGGGGCTCATGGATTTTACCACCGCATTGGGGCTGCTGGCGGGAACGCTGACGACGATCGCCTTCTTGCCGCAAGTCATCCGGACCTGGAAGAGCAAATCGACCAAGGATCTGTCGTTGGCCATGTTGGGCACGTTTACGACCGGAGTCTTCTGCTGGCTGATCTATGGACTGATGATCGATTCGCTCCCCATTATCCTCGCCAACGCCGTCACGTTCCTACTCGCCGGCGCGAATGTGGTGCTCAAACTGCGTTATGGGTAGGTCTGAAGGTCGGGAACCATGCTACTCCAACCGCCGGCATGGCCGTCGGTGATCAAGTGGATTTAATCTTTCATTTTCTCGTTCAGCTCCTTTACTTTTCCTTTCCCCTTCTCAACGGCACCTTTGATATTGCCCTTCGCCCGTTCTCCGGTTGCCTTCATCTCATTACCCTTCGCTTCTTCTTTCAAGGCTTTGATTTCGCCCTTGGCTTCTTCCATCTCGCCCTTAACCTGTCCTTTCGCCTTTTCCATTTCGGCTTTCGTTTCACCGGCATTGCCGTTGGTGGCAAAGCTCAAGAAAGAAACCAACGCAATTGTCAATCCTAACAGTTTCATTGAAGCCTCCTGTCATTTGTCATATATGCCTCTGCACCGTATCCGTCATACATCACCTCACACACTAGGATTATCCGCATCTAGGAAGAACCCTAGTTATAGGTAGGGAGGTTGTACCGTGCCGGGGCGAAAGCGTAAGATATCTTCACTCTCGTACACTTGAACTACCTCTGATCTGTTTGCTGGCTCCAAAGCGGAACGGCCCGCAAAGG
>JAICUC010000229.1 GCA_025936075.1 Nitrospira sp.
AATCTCGGTAGACAAATCGCACTTTTCCTGTATCGACGTACCGAGTCTGAATCCGTGGCCATGTCCGTTTGAAAAATTTCAAACAATATCCGCATGTGAAGTCGGAGTACTCGATCAAGGTCAGGGGTGCGTTGGCTTGTCCTCGCACCCGCACATCAGCTTCGGGAGAGTTTCCGGCAAAAACCGCAGAAGACCACAAGAGGGCGCCGCCAATAAAACTCAGAAGCAACCGTTGCTCAGTCAGCCATTTCATGAACCACGCACCACACCGGCTCTCTTTTTTTCCAGAATCCCCATCATCAACAACGGCCAGACGACCGTTGCATCGCTCAACACTTCGGCGAATCGGCCGCCGTCCTTTGGCGTCACAAATTTCCCCCACGAAAGCCCTTCTTGATAGGTACAGCCACTGAGTCCACCCCAGTAGTCCGGTTCGGGACAAACTCTCACTCCATAGTGAAATCGAGGCGGCTTCACGTTCAGGCCCAACCGAAGATTACCGATTTCGATGTACGGGCCGACCTGCTGCGCCCAGTTGCGCGGGACACCTCCTCCGATCGTAAAAATTCCAAGTCGTTTAGCGGAGAGGACATGATCGGCATAGCTGTTGAGATCAAGGTACGGATTGAATGACGGACACGACAGATGGATCGTTCGTAAAATATCCAGATCTCTCCCGTGCCCTGTCTGAGAGCGGGCTCGATCGACCTCTCGTGCCATCGCCCAAGTTCCCATATCCAGCCCCACTTCAGAATCAGTGAAAGCCGGGATATAGACGGGCACCTTTTTCAAGTAAGCGCTTTTGAGGATTCCGTCGCCGTCTAGTTCCTCCGCCAACGTCTTTCCCAATTCCCGCGTCAGGACTTCCGATGAAAGCGGCTGATCATGATTGAGTCGCTTCAACGTGTGCGCGACGACATGCTCGACATAATTCAAATTCGCTTCCATTTCGAGGGTATCGTAGACGCGATTGTACCCTTTCCGAAAGAGCTCTTCGTCGCTCATCGAAGGATCGTGTCGATAATGCGTCTTGCCGACCGACTCGCTCAGGCCATGAGCCATCAATGCCCCGGTCGAGACGATACATTGCACCATGCCTTCATCGATCATCTTTGTGATGATCTTCCCCATCTTGGCGATCGTCATCGCACCGGACAACGTCATCACGACTTGGCAATCAGGATCCTCGATCATCGTCCAGAGCACATCGAACGCCTTGCCGACATGCCGTCCCCCGAACGCAGTCTTGCCCATGGCTTCAAGCAAATCGCTGAACGAGATGATCTTGTCAGGATCAAGCGGTTCGAGCGCTTCTAACCCGTCTTTTGCACCGTCACGAAACTCGCGTGCGTACATACGATCCTTATTCGAGTTCTAAAATGAGCTTTCGTTATACACAACCAAGAACAGAGGCGTCAATGAAAGGTTCCGTGTTCAGATCTATTCACTTGCCCGCAAGAATGAAATACGAGAACTCTCTCGTGGTGGTCGTAACATGTCCGCAAGCATTGGATCGACAATGAGTGCGCGACATCACCCCTCGCGAAGCACGGATTAAAGTGGGAACTGTCGATCAGACAAGCACGCGTTGAGAAAGCAGCGGCTAAGACTGATCCGACGTCGCTAATTCATGAGTCAGAGTCGGAACAAGATGATACTTCGGAAACATCCGATGAGGATGAAGAATTTACAATGAGTTACAGGGTGCGTGTCCGATATAGGACACGCTATCCGCGTCGATCTCTCTCTTTATGGGCTCGCTACGGACCGTGTAAATCAATAGACGTCCCCAACGGGATTGGATGGCCTTTGCAGTGGAGTGACAAGTGCCTTGAGGATTCCGTTTCAAGGTAGGATGCAAGCTGCTTGATGACTGTCTTTCCTCCGTAAGGGGAGCAACCGAGATCACTTCCTGTCATTCGTGAGCACGTCGGTTCCGCGCCTCGATCATGAGCCGGTAGCCGACACCACGAGCTGACCCACCAACCGGGCGGCAAAGGAAATACCTAAACCGACCGGACCAGACAGTTCACCTACATTGCAGTTTGCAGTTGAGCGGGGTATGCGCCGGGCACGGTCGGTGAAGCTTGGTGTCCCCGCTATCGGGCTGCGCATGGCCGGCGGCGATGAGAGCGGTGGAAAGGTTTTTGCCGTCAACTATCAGATAGCCGTGCAGGCGAAAATATTTATCCCGCTCGGGCTCAACCACATCGACGCGCATGGCTTTACCCAATTGGGCTCGAAGAAAATCACGTGCTTCTTTCGCCAGCTCCGTTTCCTGGAGACACCGGCCTTTGATCGCCCATGCGTGGATTCCCTTCAGGCGAATCGGGATATTGTGACCAAATATGGGGGGCAGCATTGGATCGCTCAACGAGATGGTACACGTATCGGCCTCGGAGCAATCATGGACCGTAACATTGATGAACGGCGACTCGCGGTCAAGGTTCAAGGTCGGCTGATGGGTTGCCTGAGTGCCACAGGCGGAAACAAACACTACCAATATATAAAGGGCGGCCTGATACAGTCGCATATTCCAGCAATGGCTAGCCTCCCTAGGTGCGTCTCTAACTACTTCTGTACAGTCACAATCTGCACTCTGAACGGAAGCAATGGGTTGACATGAACTTACTCTTTCTGGCTGTTATAGATGGTTCATAGCAAAAGATAGGGCTATAAACATTCCGGTCGGCTGCTGATCCTTCTCAGAAACAAAGGCAGCCACAGCTTCTTACCAATGACTGCCCCGCAAACCATAGCCGGCTCGCGAACGACCGCACGACTAGTTATGATCCCGCTCATCGGTCAAGAACGAGTACGCGTGATTGTTCTGTTCATTGTATTTCGCGATGACGTTATCTCCGAGGTCTGGACTTACCCGAATGTCTTTGCGCGTGGTGTCCTGATCGACATGGAGCAGCACCAGTTCACCCGTTTCTCGATCCTTGACGAATACTTGCCAGGCAGGCTGATCAGGGTTCTCCTTGAGCTTCACGACATTCATGACTTTGCCATTGATGATCGTGCCTCGTTGCACCTCAGGTTGGTCATAGACAGTTCTGTCCGTGCCAGAAAAAGCCAGTGTGGTCAGACCCATGCCCAGCGTTACTGTTACGACAGTCATTCCGATGAATTTCGACATACGACTCATGATCTTTCCTCCCTCTTTGCAGTGTTCTCCTGTATCTCTGTTTCAGCTAACTACAGAGGACTCGGAACGGAAACTGGATGAATCACTAGCCTATGAGCCTGGAAACTTGTGCACCTCAAAGTTGCTAAGACATGTCTCTTCGATCATGTCGTCCCACGGATTGGTTTAGGGGTTTGCCAGTACCGACCGCTTCACGAACATGAGTAAGTTGATAATCGAACAGGGCAGTGGAATATTTTTGAACGGGTAGCGGAAACGCTATCAGGACCGGAATATAAAAATTGCGTTGTTTAATGAGCTCCCCCCTTGCAAGAGGAGGGAGCTTTCTTTTTGTGCTGCCGATATGGGTCCAAAGACTCCGGCTGGCCGTTGACCTGAAGATCCT
Organism: Nitrospira sp.; assembly: GCA_025936075.1. Classification (GTDB taxonomy): domain Bacteria; phylum Nitrospirota; class Nitrospiria; order Nitrospirales; family Nitrospiraceae; genus Nitrospira_D. The sequence continues at coordinate 3,537 of JAICUC010000229.1, forward strand.
CCTATTTCCCTTCCCGCTGTATGTTTTGAGATAGTAACGCCCACGCTTATGCAATCAGCGCAAATCGATCAACGCTTTAGCTTTTTGCACGGCGGCCAGTTCGGCCGCTTCTCGGGAAGGGAAGGTGCCGTCTGGGAGTCGTTCGCTAGACTCCGTCTGTGGTTCGCCGGGTTCAATAATCACCTGTCTCCGCCCCGACGATTCGATTTCTTTCCCATTAGTTACGCATGGTCTCCTACCGACCGGAGCGCACGTCAGGGCTGGTGAACTGTTCATCATGCGGGTGACGTGAGTCTCGGTCCGTCCCAGGGTTGATCAGAACCGGCGTATTGAGCTTGTCCGGTAGCAACACAAACTTGGAGTTCGAGCTGTCGTAGAGCTTGAAGCGCAAATATTCCGGCGTCAGCGTCTTCGCAATGGTTTCTTGCGCTTTGGCTTGACCGGCTGCGCGAATTTTCAGGCCTTCGGCTTCGCCTTCCGACCGAATCCGTATCGCATCACCCTCGCCGCTGGCCCGTCTGCGCATAATTTCCGCATCCTTCTCCGCGATGATGAGCTCGAATTCTTTTTGTTCCTTCTCCTGCTCCTTGGCCTGCTTGCGCTCGACCGCATCGAGCACCACCTTGGCCAGCTCGATATCGGCCATGGCGATGCTGGCTACTTCGAGATGGCGGCCTTTGAGTTTGTCCACCACCACCGCCTGCACCTTACTGGCAATTTCGGCACTCTTTTCCGGCACCGTGACCATGGGATAGTTGGAGACGACGCTTCGGACGGCAGCCAGCAATTCTGGTCTGACCACACGTGGATAGAAATCGGACCCGATCTCTTGAGCCAGGAAATACAATTCTTCGGGAATCGGGCGCATGATGATGGCGGCTTTTAGAATGACCAATAGGTCGTCCGAGCTAAGAGCGTCGACGGATTCGGTGTAACTGCGCCATTGGATGTCGTACAGATAGACTTGGTTCCAGGGAGCCCGCCAATAGAATCCGCTTTTGAGTGTTTCGGTGGTTAGCCCTTCGGTCAAAGGATACCAGCGCAATCCCCGTTGACCCGGCTGGACGGCGGTCCCGCAGGCCGGGAAAGAAAGCAATACCATGGCAAGAAGTATGGCGTGGACAACATACCGCATGGTTCTCCATTCTTGCCCGATCCTGGAGTGCGGCCTACTGACGGTTCGATTGGGCATGTGATCCACCTCCCTGTTCTTCGAGGAGCTGTAGGTGTTCATGAGCCTTTTGCTCATGCTGTTTGGCTTGATGGCTATACGATTGCCCCAACAACCGGGCTCCTGTGACCCAATCCGACGTCGGGCCGAAGAGCTCCTCGTACAGTAAAACCCGCATCGACAGCTCTTCAGCGGTCTGTCTGAACCTGGCCGCTTCCAAGCGATAGTAGGCGGCAATCTTCTGGTGATCGTCCATCGGGTCGTAGGTCGTTAATTCGAGTTCCTCTTTTGTTGATGTCGTACATCCACTCATGCCGGCGATTTCGAGAGCCAATAGCAGCGCAATGCTTCGAAATATGCGGTTCACGTGTTACTTTCTCTCGCCGGACCCATTCGCTGAATGCCCGTCCGATAGGCTATTCAGCTATTGGATATTTCTCAACTCCGTATGCGGTCGAGCCTCAACGACCAGAACAAGATATCGCTCTGCACAACACGGATCCTACCACATTTTTCTTCAGACTTATGAACAGTCCCTAGGGATTCCCCTCGCCTTTACAGGCGGATTCTTCCCGATTCAAGCTGCGCTTGTCCCGCGTCTTCCTTGAGAGGCACTGGAGATGTACCGGACCGCGCACAAGCGAGCTTGGCTTGGAGAGCGCAGTAATTACTGGATATGTTATTCGCCGGCGTCAATGAAGAGAGGCTTCACCTGGTGAGCCGGCGGTATGCACGAAGTGCGGGTGGTGGTCCCAATGGGATTCGAACCCGTGTTTAAGCCTTGAGAGGACAGACCAAACTGAAGAAAACCAACAAGATGAATCTTCGGAAACGTCCGATGAGTAACACGGATTTACAATGAGTTACAGTCTGTGTGTCCTATATAGGACAACCTTCTCCGGGTTGACCTCACCTTTAGGGCCGTGCAAATGAACTGTGTATCCACCGATCTGTGACACCTCACATGCGACGAGGACGAGACATGAGCGCCCATCCTGCCATTCCCTCTGAGGTCAGGCTTCGTAGGCCATCGTGAGCGCCTGTGGTTCGTCATTTTTTACTCTGCAACTCCACGTTCATGAGTTTTATTTCTGTGAGATCGGCAAGCCGCGGACACCAACGTGTGCCGGCACGCCACAAGGCCGACTCCAGTTGGTCATAGACTGTCCCCGGATGCTCATAGTGAATTCCGTACGCGTGAGAAGCCGCACGTCGACACGGGAACACGAACGACTTCCCCGACTCGTCGGACTCCACCTCGAATCGTGTCACGGTCAGGTCAAAGGTGAGCCGGATCTTGAACCAACAATGAGCATGATGGTCGTCGACCTGCATCGAGTGCTGATAGCACTGCAACACATCACGGACCTCAACCATGGTCAACGATGTGTTTCCA
>JAICUC010000149.1 GCA_025936075.1 Nitrospira sp.
AACCGCTCTGCCACGCCATTGCCTTCCGGGGCACGGACAAACGCCGGACTCGACGTACCCCCGAGAAACCGGAGTTCGGCCTGGAAATCGTCACTCATATATTGACTGCCATGATCATGCCGCACCTGTAGGCCCGTCGCAATGCCGGCGGAGACGGCGCCGAACTGCTGGCGCACGCCTTGACGAATCGGCTCCAAGGCCTCGAAGCGGGTGGCCCGCTTCGCCGCATGGATGCCGATCCCTTCGAGCGTGCAATGATCCACGCCGATGAACACGGTGACGGGCCCATCTTGCAGCGTCACCGTGCTGGTCGCATCGGTGCCCCACATCTGATTCGGGCGCTCGGTCGTGATCGTGCCATCATGGACCCGCGGCCCCACGACGCGCAGCACTCGGCTGGGAGCCAAGAGGTTGGCCTGCCGCATGAGTCGTAGCACACGGGGTTTGGACGTGCGAATCCCCTGTGCCCGCAGCCGCACCCAGACTTTGCGATGTCCTTCCCCGAGAAACGGCGAGGTGGCCAGCACCTGCCGGATATGGCCGGTCAAGACCTCATCGGTGTACGAGGTCTTGGGACCGCGCTTGGCGGGCGTGGCCGGAGGCGCCTTGGCGCGGGTGCGCTGCTGATAGCACGTTGACCGGCTCAGGTCCCATTCCTGACAGACGCGGACCACACCATACGGACGTTGCGTAGAAGGCGACATGGTGTGGCTCATCGCGTCGACCTCCCGGTGGCCAAAGGGACACCACCTCGTAACCGCTGGACGGCCTCTCGCGACAGTTCCAGCCGCATGGTCAAATCGCCGACCAAGGCCTTCAGGCGCGCGAGTTCGTCGTCGCGGCCATCGGTAGCTCGGCTCTTCAAGCCAGCCTGGCCACCGACCACGAACTGGTCCCGCCACTTCGACACCTGGGCGGCGGTAATCCCCGCTTCACGCGAGACCAGATCCAGATCGTTCCCGCGTAACACGCGCAACACGACCTCCATCTTCTTCCGCGAGGAAAACCGGCCTCGCTCCGTCTTGGATTTCGCCATAAACACCTCCATTCAGTGAGGGAGCAGTATGCCCCAATGGTGTGTCTAAGGAAATCGTGGGGCGGAGGAATTGAATGATTGTCACCTTGCATTGGTGAAGCAGAACTCAACATATCATCATCACTATTGAAAAAGGCCGGAAGACCGTCGATAACCTATAACGGCAGGGCAGTCCCGTCAAACCACTCCTTCCTTACGAGCGGGGTCAGTCTCTTTTGAGACTGGCCCCGTTTTATTTCAGAGTGATCGACGTGGTAAATCATGGTCATGCCAATAGACGTTGCGAATCTGCACCCCGTTTTCTTCCAACAGAGACGTAGAGATGCTGTGCTGAAAGCGGTTACCATAATAAACTGGCAGGGGGGAGATCGAGCAGTCTGCTCTTCAAGCGCACAATTGCGGCCACGTCCGAGATTTCCCATACCACCTAAGAACTATAGTCGAAAGCTCTAGAGCTCTACATAATCTGCACATTATTCAGCTTCTCGGCACCAGACATCAACTCACTTTAAAGCCTAAACTTCAAGCCATGAAAGAGCATCAGCCATGACTGATCCGACAGCAGATCAAAAAGACTTCACAAAAGGCGATTCCAATAGAAGTACAGCGCGTCCGTGGAATCCTTTGTCGGTCGATCCTGTGGCAAGCCGGTTTTCGAGTTATGCGGCCTTCAACGGAAAGTCGGTCACGAGACCCTTCGCCCCCCACGTGTCAGTTGATACCGCACTCATCGACGCCCATGAACAGTTACGGCAACAAATTGTGGGACAGTTTTTTCCATGTACCGGCGCAGTTTCGGCGTTCAGTCAAAAACATTATCGTTTCGGACTATATCCCGAATTAGCTCACGACAGTGCCGTAGGCGCCGTTTGCCATGATCTGTACGATTTCTGCCATGAATTCCCGGTCGTTGATGACCACTTCATTACCTTCGTCGCGATGTTTCGAGGACCGGTCATCCAGTCAGAACAGCATTTCGAAGATTTGCTGTGGAATCAACTTCGAGCCATGCACTCGTGTGATTCGAAGTTCTTCGTCTGGGACAAAAACGTTGATCCAGACCCTCAGAGCCATCAATTTTCGTTTAGCATCGGCGGACGAGCCATGTATGTCATTGGGATGCATCCCAAAGCTTCTCGTTTAGCGCGCACCCGCCCGTATCCGACCATGGTCTTCAACTTGCACGAACAATTCGATCGCTTACGGGCTCGCGGAAAGTTTGAAACCATGAAACAGACGATCCGAGCCCGCGATATGAGCTTCCAAGGCTCGGTTAACCCAATGCTGGCGAGTTTTGGGGAAAACTCTGAGGCACGACAATACTCGGGCCGAGCTGTTCCAGAAAACTGGACTTGCCCTTTTCACCAGAAGAACGACACAAAGTAATAACGATCCCTCATGTGATCGCATACCGCCCCGCCGCAGCGTGGTCGCTCGTTTCAGTTCAAGCAGGCCCAATATTCGGGTTATCGATCCTCTAGGCGCCTCAGGAGCGTGACAAACAGCGGGGGCTCAATCATGACGTAAGAAAACACATTGGCTGAAGAATTGCTATTAGGATGCATCTGGGGTCCTCTCGAGCAGTGGGATAGTCTCATTCTCTTATAATTCTTTCCATTCCCGCCATATAAGGTCTCAACACTGTAGGGACTTCAACCGAGCCATCAGGCTGTTGGAAATTTTCCAAGATGGCCACCACGGTTCGTCCGACGGCCAGGCCGGATCCATTGAGAGTATGGACAAAGTCGATCTTTGTCTCTTTCTTGCCTCCGGTTGGGCGATACTTTATGCTCGCTCGCCTGGCCTGAAATGATTCGAAATTGCTGCAGGACGAAATCTCCCGGTATTGTTGCTGAGAGGGCAGCCACACCTCAATGTCGTAGGTCTTGGCAGCGGAAAACCCCATATCTCCGGTGCAGAGTGTGATGACGCGATAAGGAAGGTTCACATCCTGCAAGATCGATTCGGCATGACTCGTCAGCCGCTCAAGCTCTTCGTAGGAACGATCCGGCGTCGTAAATGCCACGAGCTCCACTTTGTTGAATTGGTGGAGCCGGATCAGGCCTCTCGTGTCCTTTCCATACGACCCTGCCTCTCGTCTGAAGCAGGGAGTGTAAGCCGTATAGCGCAGCGGTAACCGGTCTCCGCTGAGGATCTCCTCACGATGTAAGTTGGTCACCGGCACTTCGGCGGTCGGGATCAAGAAGTACTCTTCATCCCGCAGGCGAAAAAGATCTTCTTCGAATTTGGGAAGGTTTCCGGTTCCCGTCATCGATGAACGGTTGACCATGAAAGGAGGAATAACCTCTCGATATCCATGCTGGGTTGTGTGTAAATCCAGCATGTAGTTGATCAGCGCACGTTCCAGCTTGGCGCCTGCTCCGGTCATGACGGAAAACCTGGCCCCTGCAATCTTCGCGGCTCGATCGAAATCCAGGATGCCGAGGTTCTCTCCGATTTCCCAGTGAGGTTTGGGAGGGCTCGAAAAAGACGGGATGGTCCCCCATCGACGGACCTCGATATTGTCTGATGCATCAGCCCCTACCGGGACCGAGGCATGTGGAAGATTGGGGATGCGAAGCGCGACGTCTGTGAGTGTTTCCTCGATTGTTCGTAGGGTTCCCTCGGCGTCCTTAATGCGATTCCCCAGCTGCTTCATCGCCGCCATGGTCTCTTCAGCCGGTTCTTTGGCTCGACGTAACCGAGCTACCTCTTCAGAACCCTTATTGAGTTCATACCTGAACTGCTCGACTTGCGTCGTCACGGCTCGGCGTTCTTCGCTCAACTTTTGGATATCGGCCCACGGGACGTCGTTCCCGCGTCGTCCGAGAGAGGTGCGGATGTGGTCGAGGTTTTCGCGGAGATATTTGAGATCGTACACGAATCACACTTTGCAAAGGCGGTTGGAATCTAGCACCTGAGTTCCGGAGAGTCAACGAACCGACAGGCCGTTGCATCATAACGAGACAAGCCTGTGCAGAGAATTGACATTGATTGGGCATGAGGAAGAGGATAGGCCGATGCGCCAAATCTCCAATCCCCCAAACCCATTTGAGTCACAGCATCGGGACTTGCTTGAACCAGCCGGCACAGCCAAACTGGAACTCTATGCGGACGACAGTCGAGAGATTTTGAGCCGTAACGACAGCCCGGATTTGCCGTTTCGATGGAGCGTGAATCCCTATCGAGGTTGCTTTCATGCCTGTGCCTATTGTTATGCGCGTCCTTCTCATGAGTATTGGGGGTTCGGGGCTGGAACTGATTTCGAGAGCAAGATTGTGATGAAGAAGGACGCGCCGCGCCTGCTGCGGCGTGCCTTTGACAAACAATCATGGCCTGGAGAACTGATCGTCTTTTCCGGAAACACGGACTGTTACCAGCCGCTGGAGGCAGAGTACGGATTGACTCGTGCTTGCTTGGAGGTCTGCGCGGATTATCGGAACCCCGTGGGAATCATCACAAAAGGTTCATTAGTGCTTCGCGACTTGGATGTGCTGGTTCGATTGCAGCGAGAGGCTTCGGTGTTGGTATATTTCAGTATCCCCTTCTCTTCGGACGATGTGGCACGCAAGGTAGAACCGCATGTGCCATCAATCACCAAGCGGTTTACAGCCATGAAAACCCTATCCGATGCCGGTATTCCGACGGGTATTTCGATCGCACCGGTCATTCCCGGTTTGAATGAAGATGATATTCCTGAATTGCTGGACCGAGCGAAGCATGCCGGAGCCCATACAGCGACGCACAGCTTGTTGAGGCTTTCCGGCAGCTTGGAATCGGTGTTTTTGGAGCGGATAGGGGAGGCGTTTCCGGAACGGATCGGCAAAATCGTCAATCGGCTCCGAGAGGTCAGGGGCGGGACGCTGACAGAAAGCCGATTTTTCAAGCGACAGGCGGGACAGGGACCTTATTGGGAGTTGATCGAGCAGTTATTCGCTCTTGCAAAGCGGAGAGCAGGATTTCCTAAAGATGACATGAACGCCACCCCTCGAACGTTTCGTCGTCCGGGTGTCGAACAGGTGTCGCTCTTTTGAAGAAAAAGGAGGAACCATGAAACATAATTCGGGGTTCTTGCAACTTGTCGAACAGGTGCGGCGACGTATCAAGGAGTGTAGCGTGACTGAGGTGAAGGCTCGTTTCGACCGCGGAGAGCCGTTCCATTTCATCGACGTTCGGGAAGATCATGAATTCGCCAAAGATCATGCCCGAGGCGCTCGACATCTTGGAAAGGGGATCATTGAGCGGGATATCGAGTCGGTCGTTCCTGATAAGCAGGACTCAATCGTGCTCTATTGTGGCGGAGGGTATCGATCGGCGCTGGCGGCCGACGCCTTACAACAGATGGGGTACGGAAATGTAATTTCTATGGATGGAGGAATTCGCGCATGGCGGGAGGCCGGTTATCCGCTGGAATAAACGACTGCGCCGCATTATTTGTTCGTCCGATCGAACTCCTTAATCACCTGCTCGGTGAGGTCGATCGTATCTTTGTTGTAGATCACGATCTTGACGGTCTGCTCGCTTCCTTTGTCGACGACGATTGAAACCCCTCCTTTTTCAGCGACTGCTTGGGTCGCGACGGAGATTTTCTTCATGTACTCGTCGACCAACTCCTTCTGCTTTTTTTGGAGTTCCATGTTGAATTCCTGCGCACGCTTCTGGAAGTCCTGGACCTTGGTCCGGAATTGTCCCTCCTTGTCCTTCTTTTCCGCGTCGGTCCACTTGGGAGCTTGCTCCTTCAGTTGCTTCTCATAATTGCGAAGGTCTTCCTCATCTTTGGCAAGGAGTTTCTGCCTGGTCGAGACATATTCCTTCAGTCCTTCGAGTGCTCGCTTCCCCGCCTTTGATTTTTCTAGGACGGACTGCGGATCGACCACTCCCATCTTAAATTCAGCGGCTTGTGCGGATGTCGTCGTGAGTGGAAGAAGCGGAGCGAGTAGCGCCGCAAGGAACAGGAATCGCAAAGCGGGAATACGCATGTTGTCTCTTGTGCCTCCTGACCTGAATGAGGGAACCGCGGCAGAATAACCGCGCATCGTGGGTCTGTCAAGCGATCAGATGGCTACCAAGAGTCAAAACTGATCGATTCTTCCGCGATCCAGACCTCGACGCCATAGTGCCATTTGAGACGCCGCGCGACCGCTCGCATCGCGTGCTCATCCGCATGGCTCAGATCGAAAGGATTTTGAATCTTCTGAAGTTTTTCTTTTTTGAACGGAGGAGGGTAGCCAAGGTCCTTCATGGCGAGGGCCAACATGTTGAGCTGAAAGATGCGCGGGGTTTGGTTCAGCTCTGTTAAGGCGACTTCTGGTGATCCATGTGAAGGGCGGTGTGTTCGGAACAATTCAATAACTCGGCCTTTCAACTGGGAGCGTTGAGATTCGGTGAGTTCGGGGAGGGCCAGCTCTACCAAAAGCGCGTTGGTGGCGCCGTTGAATGATGGCATGTCGAAAAGTCTGCTGAGAAATCCCATAGGAATACTCGCTGTAAGATCGCGATGCAGTAATTCGGAAATCTTTCCTTCTCTTCGGAAATCTTCCTTCTCTGTTGAAGCGGTCGGGAACGGGGAGAGTGTACTGAAACCGGTGGTGATTTTCCAGACCGCAAAAAGAGGGGGCTAACGAGTGAGATCTGGCGGAAATTAAACCTGATGAGGCTATTTGAAGAGGTCCTTGAGGGTTTTGGTTGCCGCCTCCATTCCTTTTTGGATGGTCTTGCCCCTCCTCTTCCAAGTAGTAATAGTTCATTGCTTTCACGACCACCTCCATCACAGTAGATTCATGAGCCCGAAAGAGTCTTGGATGATTTTCAGGAACATACGAACGGATGGAAGGTTCGGGGCACAAGATCCTGTAAGGAACTGTATCTGAAACAATGTACGCCTGAATCAAAAGAGATCCTAAGATCAGATTCCACTGCCCTCTCCATCGGCTTGACCTTCATTTCAGACGGCACCTATAATCCCCCTACAAGTCCTCTGCAACATACTGATTCAACGGACAAAATGGCTGAATTCACTCACTTTAACGAATCGGGGCGGGCTCGGATGGTCGATGTGAGCGCCAAGGATTCCACCGAACGGTTGGCCACGGCTCAAGCGAGAGTCTTTCTACTTCCTGAAACCCTTGAAAGAATTCAACGAGGCAAGATTGCCAAGGGCGATGTCTTGGCGGTCGCGCAGGTTGCCGGTGTGATGGGCGCGAAGAAGACGCCGGATCTGATTCCCATGTGCCATCCGATTTTACTTGCCAGCGTGGACATCTCTTTCAAAGAGGAACCACAGCCCAATTCGAAAGGGCGATGCTCGATTACCATTACAGCAACGGCAAAGACGACGGGCCCTACGGGAGTGGAAATGGAGGCCATGACTGCGGCCACAGTCGCAGCGCTGACCATTTACGATATGTGTAAAGCGGTGGATCGCGGGATGAGTTTCAGCGATGTCTTCCTGCTTTCCAAATCGGGTGGAAAGTCAGGGACGTATTCCAGGAAGGATTCAGCGGAAGTTATGGCTGAGGGATGATGATCACGGTTCGATTGTTTGGGATGACAAAAATGCTGGCGGGGAATCAGAGTTCCCTGTCGTTGAATATGGCCGATGGTCGGCATATTAAAGATCTGGTAGGGCTTATTGAAACTCGCTATCCCGCGATCGGCGAACTGATTCATAAGAAGAAGGTACTTGTATCGGTGAATCAGGAAATTGCGCACGAAGAGACGATCATTAAGGATAACGACGAGATTGCGTTGCTTCCGCCGTTTGCCGGCGGCGCTGAGCGGGAACTGATTCACGACGATCAATTCGTTCGTGTGCAGCGGGAGAATTTCTCCATTGATCAAGAGCTCGATCGCGTCCGAAGTCGATCCAAGCGAATCGGCGGCATTGCCACGTTTTTGGGCATCGCGCGGGATCGGTCTCGCGGGCGGAATGTCGACGGCATTACGTTCGAGCACTATGAGGGGATGGCGCAGAAGAAACTGTGTGAAATTCGAG
>JAICUC010000133.1 GCA_025936075.1 Nitrospira sp.
CGTCACGAACATGCGGCCTTGCTTGCGCGCAGCCAGCATCAGCTGAATCGCCGCCGTATCCACTCGGGCAACACCGCTGAGATCCAACGATACCAACCCGTCGTTGGCAAACAAGTTCACTAATGATTCTTTGAATTCCGCCGCTTCGAAAATGGTAAGCTCGCCAGCCGGCGCCAAATGCCTGGCGTTCTGCCCTTCAACCCGGTGTGCCAGAGACGACAATCGCCCGTCTGTCATTGGCCGTAAGCCCCATTCGCTGAAACCACTGAATCATTTTGTCGGCTGTTTCTGACCGAGACTTGAGGACCTAAGGCAATCGGAATCGTCCTTCACCCGACAACTCCGGGCCAGGCTGCGATGGATTTTGCGGCATATTTTCCGTCGATTGCTGAGATTGCTCTAATTCATCGCCGGACGAGAGAATCGGAGCGGCCGGAGCCTGTTCAAGAATGACGACTTCGACTCGACGATTCTTGGCCCTCTGGTCCGCATCCGAATTGGCCGTTACGGGTCTGGTATCGGCATGTCCCACTGCTGTCAAGTGACCCGCCGGTACTCCATAGAGTTCAGACAACACCCGCACCACCATCACCGCCCGAGCAGCCGACAATTCCCAATTGGAAGGAAATTGCGCCGTCCGGATAGGAACGTCATCCGTATGCCCTTCGACGCGCGTATGACGGTTCAATTCCAGGATCGCTCCACCTAATCCTTCGAGAAAAGGAAGAGCTTCCGTTCGAACAGTCGCTTCTCCACTGTTAAAAAGTAGTCGATCGGGGATCGTAATTATGATGTCTCCATTGATCGTCTGCATGACGGTGACGAACGCCACCATGTCTTTCAGTTGCTTATCTTTAATGACTTGGACCAGTTGGCGGATACGCCGAGTCATGACTTCCTTGGCGTCGGTCGGATTCCGCCCCTGCAGCGCGAGCTTTGCTTCGCCGATGTTGATTATCTGGTTCGCACCCGAGTGGTTGGCGAGCGGATTCAGTGCCGCCTTGATGGATTCGCTGACGGTTCGGTACTTTCCAATGTTGACGGACGAGATCGAGTACATCACGACGAAGAATGCGAACAGCAAGGTAATGAAATCGGCATACGAGACCAGCCATCGCTCGTGATTTTCGTGCTCTTCGTGTTTACGCTTGGCCATTTACGATCGTGAAGCGTCAAATGTGAAACGTGGTTCGTGAAGGGTGACGCGTCCGAATCCGGAAGCGAGATACGCTTCACGAGATACGAGCGACATTATTTTTTGGTCTCCTTGATCCGTTCACTGTGGGGAAGAACAGCCTCCAACTTCTCTTGCAGCAAGCGAGGATTTTCACCATGAGCGAGTCCGACGAGCCCCATGATGATCAAATTGCGACCCCCCGCTTCCTCTTTGAGCTTCAGCTTGATTTTGTTGGCAAGGGGGAGAAAAAAGAGGTTCGCCGCTCCCACGCCATAGATCGTGGCGACGAACGCAACCGCGATCCCGCTGCCCAACTTCGAGGGATCAGCGAGATTTTCCATCACGTGAATCAACCCAAGCACCGCGCCCAGAATACCGACGGTCGGTGCATACCCTCCGGCCGCTTCCCAGACCTTGGCCGCTATCACGCCTTGCTCCTCATGATGCTCCACTTCAATCTCAAGAATCTCGTGCACGACTTTTGGCTCGGTGCCGTCGACAATCAGCTGAATCCCTTTCTTCATGAAGGGATCTTTGATGTCTTTCAGCTTGCCCTCGAGCGCCAATAACCCTTGTTTTCTTGAGAGATTTGCGAGATCCAAGATCAGTTTGATCGTTCCCTTATTATCGATGCGGGCTCCGGAAAGCGCCAGAGATAAGGCCCCGAACGCCCTGATGACGACCGGCAACGGATTTTGGATGCAGATCGCCCCGACTGTTCCACCGATCACGATGATAAAAGCGGTCAGTTGCAGAATCGAATTCACGTGGCCGCCTTCCAGCACCTGCCCTCCGAGGATGGAACCCAATGCGATCACCATCCCGAGTATTGTTGCAATATCCATTATGCGGACATCCTATTTGAATCCGAATTGGGCCAGGATGTTGTCGGCGACCTGCTGCTTCATGGCGGCCGTTTTCGATTCCTCGAGTTGTTTCAGTAGGTGTTCGGCCGTGCCTGCGTCACGTGCCGCTTCGCAGCTCTCTTGAAGGCCGAACACGACAATGAGCTCCATCAGCTTTCCTTGCACTTCGTCGAGGATTGCAACGAGTTTCTTCACACGTTGAGCCACCAGATCTTGAAAGGATAGAGCCGTCATGATATCGGTCAGACATTTGCCGTCCTGCGCGAGAACGGAGGTCACGTTCCCGAGACGTCCCGCAAGACTCGCACAATCCATCGCCCGCAGAACTTCGACGACTCCCGAAATATCCTTAGCGATTTTTCCGTGATTATCCTGAATCATCTCCGTCAAACGCATGACTTCCAGTGTGCCGTCCTCCGTCATCTTGCTCAGATCACTCAAATGGGAGGCGGCAGTCGGAAGCTGGGTACTGCTGGACATGATCTGAGGACCGATCGCCGAGATGGCTTTCATCGCGTGGTCGACAAAACGAGCCAAGGCTCCGAGTTCTCCGTATAATTTATGTTCTTGGTTGTGCACAGCCCCTCTCTATTCAGGTATAAGCACCGCTCTGATTGAGCACGGTTACTTGAAAATCTTCGCGATCTTTTCTTGCAAGATCTCCGCTGTAAACGGCTTGACAATATAGTTGCTGACACCTGCTTGCACCGCCTCGACCAAGTTGCTTTGTTGCGCCTCGGCCGTCACCATCAAAACAGGTGTTGTTTTGAGCTTCTCGTCCGCTCGGATCGCACGGAGCATGTCGATGCCGGTCATGACCGGCATGTTCCAGTCGGACACGACGAAGCCATAACGATCCGTCTGCAGCTTCTGCAGCGCTTCCTGTCCATTTTCGGCTTCTTCTACATTCGCGAATCCCAATTGCTTCAGGATGTTCTTGACGATTCTTCTCATCGTCACCATGTCATCGACCACAAGGATTTTCATGTTCGGATCGGCTGGCATAACGCCTCCTTTTCTCTTACCCTCCTGTCACAGCAACGATGAACGACGGTTCTATCTATGATGGGATGATCGAATCTTTCCACCGCCTTTCGGTGCTTCATCGGATATCGGCACATTCGCCGGGTGACCTGAGCCCGAAGGTTCGATGCATTGCCGATTTCGCCATATGGGTAGGAAATGATCGATGGACGGGGAAGAAGCTTGTCCGTCGGAAGCCATCGCCGCCAGAATCACGCCGCCATTCATGCCTCTGGAGACCTGCCGGCTGAGAGGGGGACGGTTGAGTCACCTGCCGATGAACCAAACAGCGACCCGCAGATCTCTAACCTGGCCGGGACCGACCACGCATCCATTCATGGATATCACGGCGAAGGAAGCGCCAGTGCTTTCCAATTTTTGACGCAGGCAGTTCACCGACCCGGGCAAGCTTATATACGGTGGATTTCGGCACACGAAGAAACCGAGCCACCTCCACCACGGTTAGAATTTCCCCATCCCGTGCGGTAGTCTCTTCGGCCTGGATCGCTGTTGCTGTAGAGACTTCATTACTCATGACACCTGAGGTATCGGCCTGGCGGTTCAAAAACTTGAGCGTCCCAAAAGAGTGGATCTGTAACAGCGACTTATTTCTTATCCACTCCACTCGGATGGATGATATCCATTCATGGTTCGCCTCGACTCGCGACAAGGATGTGCCTACTGGACCAAACCAATAGAGACTGAACTCCATGGAGCATGTGATTTCAGTCGCGTCGTGACAAAACAGAGTCGGGAGAAGCGTGTTGTAGATCAATCCGGCTCTCGTCTTGTCACGGATGAGAAAGTAGGATGGTGCTCGCGGACCTTGATGTCGGCAGCACAGAGGCCATGTGAAGGTCGGTCTCCTCATCCCGGTCACCCTGAGGCGGTGATTCGGCGTGTCTTGTCGATGTTCGTGATCCGGATGCCCTGCAGGAGGGGCATGCGAATCATGACTACAGCAGCATAGATATGAAGTATTGGACGTTACAGACAAGACCGACGAAGCCGGAAGGTCAATGTGGAGTCTCCATGGGAACCTTTCAACCGGCTCTCATTCCTGAACATGTTTCATGGCTGGCTCGCGTCAATGTGCCGCAGTTTAGGAATTGCACAAGGAATATACCGGCCTAACCGGGATGGTTGCGGCGTGCACGTAAACGCTCGGCCTGTGTGTGAAGAATATGGCGGATGAGGTGTTCCTGATCGTTTGCACTGATCTCAAGAAACTCCGTGGCAAGAATCCAGCCCTGTCTCTGGGAGTCCGGCGTCGACCGGATAACTTGTGCGACGGTGTGGATGGGAGTAAATGGAGGCAGGATCATTTTGACCGATAACCGATCACCGACAGTACATTCATGCGACGACACGAAACCCACTCCTCCGCCGCTCAAATTGACATCCGTCAGCCTCGCCATGGCGACACTTGACGGGGCGATCGTCACAAGGGAATTGAGAATGACTTCGAGAAGGTAGTCGACCTTCATGATCCATGGAAGCACCGGTGAGCCGATCAGCGACTCTCCCGTGCGTGCCAACAGATCAGCGGTCGGCTTGGCGACTGCTGCGGAAATCATCTCCGGAGTGGTGTTGCCCGACTCGACAGGATCGACGGTTCCGACTTCAGCCAGTAAACGATATTCCATCAGCACCCGGTCATCGATTCTAATCCATTCTCGCCGTTCATCTGCGGAATTCTTGGATGGTACGGAAGGTATCGTGACTGGAATCGCCATGGTCAGGCTACTTTCAACGTTATGCGGCACAACTCAGGGCCACAGCGCAGGCTAATGCCGGCGGTGTCGGAGCATGAAAAACCACGCGATTTCGCCCTTGGGCCTTCGCATCATTGAGGGCGGCATCGCCGATCATCATCCACTCCGCCATGGAAGCCACGGCGGCATCTGGAACCGCAGCCAAACCGATACTTGCCGTGGTACGGACCTGCCCGGCCTCGATCGCAAAGGGATGTCGTTCGATGCGATCCCGCAACCGCTCCGCAAGGGCACGAGCCTGCTGCCGATCTGTATGGGGCAACACGACTGCGAATGTGTTACCTCTGTAGCGTCCGGCGATATCGCTATCGCGTACTGTCGTCCGTATCAAATCGGCTGCCGTCTTGAGCACATGATCCCCGGTCTTGTGACCGAGACGGTCGTTTACGGTCTTGAAGAAATCCAAGTCCAGCAGCAATAGACAGACCGGCGTACTATAGCGAAAGCCGACGCTCAATTCACGCGCTAGAGCCTTGTCGAATGCATGTGCATTGAACATCTCCGTGAGCGGATCACGAAGAACGAGATCCTGCGCTCGCTGATACATCTCGATATGGCGCAGGGCGAGAGACAGAACGGTGCCGACGGTCTTGAGCACTTCTTGTTCGCGTTGGGTAAGGTGATCTTGATCTTTCGGCTGAACAAGAAGAATGCCCATCTCTTCCGGTCCGAGAGCAAGGGGCACCTCATGTCCAAAACTGGCATCCTGTTCTTGTATGGGTTGTTGCGATGTCAAAGGTGGGACCAGGCAAAGATGCCGCGAACGGACCACCCTCGGATGAGAACCTGATTCAGTACGGTGAGAATGGACTTGATCGAGCCTACGAAGAAGATACCGGCGAGCATGCGCCTCCCGCTCATGATTCTGAGGTTTCGATCGGACCCATACTCGATTGCGATTTGATCTGGAGATCCCTACCATGGCGGCATCGACCAAGGGCGGCAATCCTTCCATCAGAACCTTGATAATCCCTTCTTCGTCAGGTGAGCATGAAAGTGCATCGGTAAGACGATGCAGCGCGGCAAGCCTTTGGTGGACGTGTTGTAGTTCAGTTCGAGCCTGCGTCAACTCCTGCGTAACCCGGGACAATTCATCGGATCGCACGTTCGCGTCGGGAGTGCCTGATTGACCATCTCCCATCCCTGCCCTCTGCTACACCTTCATGGATACCGCAGCAGGAGTTGAATGCTGCATTCCCAGTCGCTGATGTAGGTCTTGAAGCCGTTGCTTGGCCGTAGTCGCTTCGGCCAATAGAGACACCAACACGGCTTGCACGGCACGCACACGATCGCGGATCTGTTCATCGAGCTCCAGTAGATCGCTCGCCTCTCGGATCGGCGTCTCTACGGCCGTTAAGATGGCACCGCGCTCGCGATAACACTGAGCGACAGCGTCCCATCGTCCGAGTTCAGCCGCCTCTGCAGCAGCCTTTGTGAGCCGCACAATATCGTCTCGGCTATTTTCCCCCGTGAAGTTCATCGTGCCCCTGCCATATGGGTCTGCTGCGCCGCGATTTCACGCCACCCCTCTCGAAGCGTCGTCATGCAACGCAGCGGACCATTGAGGCGGCGCGCATCATTGCGCGCATTGGCCGTGACCAATTCGCTGAGCATGTACTCGTAGAGACGGTGCAGCGAACGCGCGATCTCACCGCCTTGTTCGAAATCGAGCACACTGTTGAGTTCTCCGATGATGGAAATGGCTCGCCCAAGGAATCGGCCTTTTTCTCTTGGATTGCTCGACTCGATCCCGGCACGGGCTAGTTCAATCGATTGGATGGCCGCGTCGTAGAGCAACACGACGATTTGAACTCTGGACGAAGTCATCACCTGTGTTTGCTGATACTGGTTCGTGTATTGAGTGAGCATAGATCCTTTCCCTGGACGATCCTAATTTCCTCCCGTCAGCGAGGAATTAGACTGAAGGAAACCGATCTGGCTTTGCATTTGTCTAAGGAGCCCGTCGAGCGCGGCATACTGATTGCGGAGCCGCTCTTCATACTGCGCGAGGACGTCTTCTTTTCTGGCGATCTCATCAGTCAGACCCGAGATCTGGCGGGTAAGACCGTCCTTCCGTAGCGTCAACGCTCCCGACTCAATATCATCAAGAGTATCCACCGCCGTGTTCAAGGCCTGGGCGATGCCGACGCTGCCGGTCTGATTCACGAACAAACTCTTCACCGCCATATAGTTGGCACTGAGCGCCGCATCAAGCTTGGCATCCTCGATTGTCACCGTGCCGTCGCGCTCCGTTTTGAACCCGATCTCACCCACAGAAGCATACGTAGTCAATCCCGGCACGACAGACGAGAGTGCCGTCCTCACTTGACTAAGCACCGTCCGCACTGTCGGCTCGTTGAAAAAGATCCCGCCCTTCTTGGTGGTAATGTCGTACGTGTTCCGTTCGTTGATGAATTTAACTACGTCATTGTAGGCTGTCGCGAGGGTCTTAATGTTGGTTTTGACGGCCGCCACATCGCGAGAGACATTGACTGAGATCGTGCTTGAGCCAGTGGTCTTGGCCAACGTCAACGTCACACCGGTAATGGCGTCGGTAATGGTGTTGCTACTGCGTTGGAACGTCACTGGGTTGAGGTTCGGATCGCCCACGACGATCACGGCGTCCTGAGCCGCTTGCAGGGTGTCCGTGCCTCCGGTTCCGCTGCTGTTCAAAAAATCCAGGTCGGTGTTGTCTGTGACAATTGTGACCCCATTGCTGGCGCCGGTACTGACGGCGGTCAACGCCAGCCGGTACGCAGGAGACGATTCGCTCCCCGTATTGATCACCGAGGCCGTGACGCCGGCACCGAGTTCATTGATGGCGGTTTGGAGATCGTCGATTGTCGCGGTGGCGCTCAGACTGACGGTTTGATTCGCGCCACTGCCGACGCGAAAGGTGAACGTCCCCGAACCACCGCTTACGATATCGGTTGTCGTGGACGCGACCGCCTTCGCCGCCTTATTCGTTATTTGATGCGATTGCGCCAGTTGGGTGATCCCGACGGTGTAGCTTCCCTGAACGGCCGACGACGACCCGGTCGCTGTGAGCACGGTCGAGTCGCTGACCGATAGGCTGGAACGGTCGAAGTTGGAAGGCAAGCGGATGGCATCGGCCGCACTTTGCAGGGCGATCAACTTTGTGCTCAGCGTGGCGTAATCAGTCGATTTCGAGTTGAGATCGTCCTTCGTAGCGTTGAGCCGATCGACGGGGATGTGCGATGCCTTGACCAATTGGTCGACAACCTGACCGAAGTCAAGTCCGTTTCCCAGACCACCAAAACTTATCGTCGCCATGCACGCCCCCTCGCGATCGCCCTATGCCTGTTCCCTCAGTAGAATCCCCTTCGGGCTGGACAGGTACTTTTCCAACTCCAACAACTCTTCAGCTGGAATCTGTCGAATCACCTCACCGGACTTCTGTTCAATCACCTTCACAACTACCCGTTTGGTTTCATCGTCCACTTCAATCTTGAGCCTCGGATCCGCCAGATTCAGGACCTCGTTGACCTTTGTTGCAGCCCGATTGATCCCTGCACGATCAGCGGATGCCTGGAAAAGCGTCTGACCGGCCGAATCGCCTTTCTTCGTCCGCAGCTTTTGCCCGACCGAACCCGATGGTTCCTCTTCACGAACGCGGTCCACCTGAGGATCTGCCTTTGGTGTCACGCTTTGTATCATGGCAGCATCCCTACTGATCCTATCGAGGCAGAGCCCCCCATACAAAAACGCCACCGGCCCCCCAAACAAAACAAAGAGAAAACACACAACGACAACAGCGCACCAAATAACAGAGCCCACAACACC
>JAICUC010000378.1 GCA_025936075.1 Nitrospira sp.
TCAAGGATAAGGGCGGTGAGAATCGTCAGCACCAGGAGCGCCAAGAGCAGCGCGATGCCGCGTTCGTCAGCTTTTGGCATAGCTCAAGACCCGAACGGTTGCGTCGATATTGACGGGGTTATCAAATTTCGGACGGATCTGCAGATGGCGAACGTGAAGATCGTAAGGGGCTTGATCAATGGCGATGAGTAATGCCAATAAGTCGGGCAATTGGATGCTTTCCAACCGGAGATCGACGGACGTTTCCTCGTAGCCTTGCGCCAGCGATTGTTGTTGGGGTTGCATGCCGGTGATGCGCTCTCGCACATGAGCGGTGGTGGCCGCTTCCTCCATGAACGTCACCAGGGAGAAATGACTGTCGGCTCCCGGCATCCGGCTTTCGGACTTGGCCAAGCGATCCCGGTTGGCGAGATACGTTTGACCGAGCACCGCCAATTCGGCCAGGTCTTTCTGCTTCCGCACCTCCTGGCGCTCGAGCCGATCCAGGCTGTCCAACAGAGGATCGACGATCAGCACGAAGAGGAGGCTGAGTCCGAGCACGATTCCGCCAGCCAGCACAAGGGTGCGTTCACGCTGCGACATCTGGCGCCAGCGTTCTCGAAAACTCTGCGTCATGATTTCTCCACGGTAACGGTGATTCGAAACACGACTTGATTGGGACCAGCGCCCACCCGGGTTTCCGTCACCGCGACATCCTTCAATTGCGGGCTCGACGCGAAGGTTTGCTTGAGCCGTTCCACGGCGTCGAAGGAGGTGGTCTCACCCTCCATGAGGATGGCCGTTCCATCTACGGTCAACTCTCGCACCTTAACCATCGTTCCAGGCGGGAGTTGCTTCACGAAGGTCGAGAGTGTGCGTAGCACGTTGCCGTCAGCGGTATCGATGACCGCGAGGGCTTTGTCCAAGGTTGCGAGACGGTACTGGGCTTGATCGAGCTCTTCTCCGGGAGCGGCACCCGCTCCGAAGAATTGTTCATACTGGCTGTGCAGCGCGGTTTTGAGCCGAGCGACCCGTTGGTCGCGCAGCATGAAATGAATCGAGAAATCCACGATCGCCAGGACGGCAATGACCAGCCCGGCGGTGATCGCCAGGCGGCGGTCCTGTTTGGTCGTGGACCGGTCCGGCGAAGCGGCGTCGGCGACGTCTTTGAGATCGAGCGCGAGCTCCATGGGAGTCGATTTGAATCGCCATCGCGGCCGGATGATCTTCGGGTGAATCGCCAGGCCGAACGCGATGGAAAATGCCCGTGGAGCTTCAGCGCCGAACCCCTGTCGCGGTCCGACCGGATAGAGTCCCAATTGGCGGGCGATATAGCCGCCGACTTCTTGTAGCTTGGATCCCCCTCCGCATACCCAACAGTGCGTCAGTCGGCCGCGCTCGTTTCCCAGATGGGCCTGCAAGGTAATGCGGAGCTCTTTCAGGATCGGTTCGAGTAGACCGTCCACTTGATCCACGGCCATCGTTCGTTTCCGACGTTCTGCGTCGGCAAAACTACAGGCGTGTCGGACGGCCAACGCATGCGTCAGTTGGTTGCCGCCCCACAGAATCGTTCGGAGGACCATGGGACGTCCTCCCTGCACGAGGCAGAGGGTCGTCTTTGACGCCCCGACGTCGATGATGGCCAGGTCTTGCGGGATGGACGCTCCTTCTTCTTGGAGGTATTGAGTCACGGAGAAGAGAGCCATTGCATCGACATTGATTGCCGAGGGCTCAACATCGGCTTGGGCCAGAAACCGGAGATGCTCCGCGACCTTGTCTTTCGGTGCGGCCGTGACCAGGACGTCCGAACCCTTGCTCTCGCGGACGGTGCCTTCCGCCGTCTGTCCGGGCGGCAACACCAGGCTTCCGACCGCAAGATCTTCGAGCGGCATGGGGACGAGATTCTCGACCTCAAAGGGAACGACTTGAGCCAGCTTGGTCGAATCCTTGAAGGGAAAGGACAAAGTTCTGACGAAAAGATCCTGACAAGGAATCGCGGTCACCAACCGGTCTGTGCCATAGAGTCCGTTTTGCCATAGGAATCCTCGCAGGGACTTCACACGTCGAGCCGGCTCGAGATCCTCGGGGCGGGAAAACGGCATGGGATGTTGGAAGTAATCGATCGTTTCGCGCCCGCTCAGGCGGCGGCGGAAACGCACGGCTTTCAAACCCGTCTGTCCGATATCCAGCCCGACGCATTCATTTACAATGGCCATGAATCACGCTTCCACATTCGTTTCATATTCCTCGTTTCAGGTTTCACGTGCGGGTGAATAGTCAGGTCAACTGAAACCGCAACATAACAACCGCAATCTAAAACGTCAGCCCGTACTTTACAATGCAATCCTCGCCTGCGCCAAGGTCCCGACGATCTTAACGGTCATAGGCGTTCCTGAAGGCGGCGAGGGGAGGCCTAGGGTTCCGGCTTTCGAAGCAAATCCAGGGCCGGGGATGACCGTCACCGTGAGATTCAATTGGCTTTGTTGCATCGGTTGCTGGATGGTGATGTGTCCTTCGCCCGTAAAGGAGCCGTCGATTCCGTCGCCTTTCAGTTGTGTCACGTCGCAGCGGAGGTCGCGGCATGCGAGTCCTGCCGAGACTTTGCTGAATGTGAGCGACAGGGTTCGTCCGTTTCCAAGAGGAATCTGATCGATCACCAGATCCGTCGCCTCGGCCGTCCACAGACCTTCCCCCTTCATCGTGGTGACCGTCGCCTCCTCGGAATCGACGCGATGGGAGAAATTTCCATTGAGTGTGCCGTGCGTGACGTAACGACGGATGATTTTGGAAAGATCCACTTGCTGAATCTGTCCCTTAATCGTGACGGGACTCGCCAAGGAAAAAGATGAAGCGGTGATGGTGCCTTTGGCGAGACCTGTCGGAGAAGCGGTATCGTTCAGCTTTGCGACGACATCGAGACCAAGCGTGCCGCCCAATGCTTTCATGACTTCGAGCTTGGCCTGGAGCGCAGCCAATTGAAGCAGGGTCCCGTTCGATTGCGACAAGGTGACGTTTCGCCATTCAAGACCTGCGGGGAGCCCCACGGTCCAATCGGCAACTCGGATCTCCATGCCGGTGGCTCGCTTGAGTTCCGCAACGATCCGCGTCTGCAGCATGCCGTACGGAAAAGTGGCCATGAAGCCCAACACCAAGATGGTGACTCCGGCTACCGTCCAGGCCAAGATCTCTCGCCATGCCTCAGGCCATGTGATGGTCATGATGTGCCGATCGCTCCCCATTCCCACATCTAGCTTGGAACGGCATCGAGGTATTGAAACGACGCTTCAATCCAAGCCAGGATTTCTCGCCA
>JAICUC010000089.1 GCA_025936075.1 Nitrospira sp.
AAGGGACTTGAGGCGACATCGCTTCCCACATATAGCCGCCACATCAAGGCCGGCCTTGTCAGCTCGCCGGCGATGGAGTCGCAGCAGCCGGCGCGGACCAATGCCCTGGCATGGGACGACTCCGGCTTCACACGTCGAAGAAAGTCCTGAAATGACCGATACGGACCACTCTGTGCGCGTTCTTCGACAATCCTCACGCCGAGTGTTTCCGGGATTGTCTTCACCTGCATCAGGCCCATCCGCAGCCGCTCCCCTTCACCGCGGTAGGCCCAATCGCTCTCATTGATATCCGGCAGAAGGATGGCCAGTCCCATGCGCCGAGCTTCGGAGATGTACGCGAACGTCGAGTAAAATCCTCCTTCGTTGCTGATGACCGCTGCAATGAATTCCGCCGGATAGTAAGTGCGGAGATAGGCAGACTTGAAGGATACCTGCGCATAGCTGGCCGAATGAGGCTTGCAAAAACTGTAACCGGCGAAACTCATAATCATCTGCCAGAGTCGGTCGATTATTTCCTGTGACGCGCCGTTCTTTTTGGCGCCGTTAAAAAATTGGAGACGGTAATCCTGCAGCTGCTTGGCTTTGTGCTTCTTGCTCAATACTTTTCGGAGCTGGTCGGCATCGTCGATTGAGAAGTCTGCCAGGGCCATTGCCACCTTCGAGACGTCTTCTTGGTAGGTCATGATGCCGTGGGTTTCCTTCAAGATTTTCTCTAACTTGGGATGCCAGATTTCGTATGCCCCTTCTTGCGCGCGGCGAATAAACTTTTCGACGAAGGGATTGGTCGCAGGTCTGACCAAGGAGGAAACCATGACGAGATAGTCGAAGACATCAGCCTCTGCGCGGCGGTGCGGCGGCATGCCGATCCACAGCTTTCTCAACAAAAGGCGTGTGGCTGGTGATTCGATGTAGAAGCAGCCGATCGTGTCACCGCGTCGGATCGCGTCTTGCGTGGCGGCATCGTTGAGCGGATCCCAGGTCTCGTAGTCGATCGTCCGGCCCGTATGTTTGGCGATGGCCGCGAGCGCATCTCGGATCACAGCGAGCGACCGGTTGCCCAAAATATCGATCTTCACGAGCCCCGCGTCCTCTGTCTGGTCCTTTTCCCACTGGATGACTGGTAAGCCCTTAGCCGTATATTCCACCGGCACGTAGCGCCGGATTTCCTCCGGTACGATGACGACTCCGCCGCAGTGCATGGAGAGATGACGGAAGTGGTTCTGTGCTTTCAGTGCCTGGGCAAGAATCTCAGGCCAAGGGGCTTTCAATCGTAGGATTTGTGACAGCCGATAGAGCCATTGTTCATTGGTCGGTGGAGTAGAAAATCCAAGGAGATCTTTTTGACGCACAACCCGTGAAGATATTCTGCCGATTTCTTCAGCCGGCATGCCGTATACCTTGGCGACTTCACGAATGGCCGCCCGGAAGCCGAGGTTGTTCTGATTCGCCACCATCGCCGCCTGGCGCTCGCCGTACTGCTCGAACACCCATTTCAAAATGTCGTCGCGCTCGTCCCAGGGAAAATCAATATCGATGTCAGGTGGGTCTTTTCGGCCTGTATTGAGAAATCGCTCGAAGAAGAGGTTATGTTTGATTGGATCGACATGGGTGATCTTGAGACAATAGGACACGATTGAGGCAGCGACAGAGCCGCGACCGCACGTGCGGGGAGCCTGGCGGACGATTTCCTCCACGACAAGAAAGTACCGGGCGAAACCTTTGTGGCGGATAATGGCGAGTTCCTTCTCAATTTGATCGCAGATTTTCTTCGAGAGAGATCCATATCGAGCCACGGCTCCTTCGTATGTTTTCTCTTTGAGCAAGGCAAACGCTTCTCCATCGGACAATTGACGAAAGGAAGGAAAGATCGCCTCGCCGAAACGCCAGTCGCTGTGACAGGCTTCGGCAATGCGGATGGTGTTCTCCAGCGCATCCGGAACATGAGGAAACTGGGATGCCATGAGCGCGGGCGGCATCAACCATTGCCCAGGCGTACAACAAGCTTCTTTCGGCAACCGTGAGAGCGTCGTATTGAGGGCGATGGTACGCAACAGACGATGTGTGGCAAAGTCATTCGCCTGAGAAAAGTACACGCGATTGGTAGCGACAGGTGGGAGATTGATTCGATGGCTCAAGAGAAGCGAGTCGTGCATTGATGGTCCCGGTGTCAACTCGACGTAGAGATCTTGCCGCGAGTCTTTGGTCCAGGCCATGAGTGCCGTTTCGTCGTCCGTGAAGATGATGAGACCTTCACGATAGCGGGAGACTGATGCGAGAACGTCGAACGAGGGATTGCAATGTCTCTCCGACAGCACCCGACAGAGATTGGCATACCCGTCCGATGTTTTGGCCAGCAAGATTGCGCGATGGGCATCGGTCGTCAACTCAGCACCGAGAATCGGCCGGAGACCCTGTTGTTTTGCTTGCTCGACAAATCGGATCGCTCCGTACAATCCGTTCGTATCGGTCAAAGCTATTGCCGGCGATCCTTGCTGCCGCGCCAAGGCACAGAGTTCTTCCAGCGGCGACACGCCGCGCATCGGCGAATAATTCGAATGGACATGAAGATGGACGAATGGGACAGCCGTCATCGTAACGTCCTCCCCCAGGACAGGGCTCGTTCGCCGAATTTTGCGCGAACCTGATCCAGAGCCAGCGAGAGGCGGTGAGCGCGGGGAAGCACGACGGATTCCGCCTCGAAGAGCGAAAGTTGCCGAGCCGGTGGTTCCAGCCGGCCGGCTTGAAGCGTCAACCGTGTGAGACGCACCCGGCGGCGGAAACATCGATAGAACAGATCCGTCAGGACAGGCTGGAGATCGACCTCCCAGTAGGTGCCGTGAGGCAGTGTCTGATGAGCGGTGTGCTCGACATGATCGCTATGACGAACAGTCAGCGACATGTGCCGGCACATCCGTTGTTGTTGTCGCAGAGCAGCGCAAAGCTGCTCTAATAATCGGTATAGCCGGCCCAACAAGAGCCGATCGTCGACTTCATCGGGATCGATGGGAATGGATCGTTCCATCATCGGCTGTGCGATTGGCCGGTGTACCGGGGAAGGATCGATTCCCAAGGCCCAGTCATGGAGCAGCCCGGCCGGAGGGCCAATGGCGATCTGTAGATACGCCAACGGCACAGAGGCGATGGCGCCAAGTGTCAGGAGGTTTAAATCCTCTAACCGTTGTAAGACCCGTGAGGTGTGGGTACGGTGAAGGCCGGGAAGCAACATGGTCGGCAACGGAGCGAGGAACGGTTGCTCACAGCCGGGGTGGATCGACAATACTTGGGAGGGTTTCGTGAGTGCGGCGGCGGCCAGTTGCGAGACCAGCTTGTTTCCCGCCAATCCGATCGTACTCGGCCATCCCTGCTGATGGCTCAACTCTCGACTGATGCGGGTCGCTATATCGAGGGGAGGGCCGAAGAGTCGAGTTGTGCCGGTGAGGTCCATGAAGAGCGA
This sequence comes from Nitrospira sp., assembly GCA_025936075.1. Classification (GTDB taxonomy): domain Bacteria; phylum Nitrospirota; class Nitrospiria; order Nitrospirales; family Nitrospiraceae; genus Nitrospira_D. Next base: position 3,455 of record JAICUC010000089.1, read on the forward strand.
ACCGGGCCTGATTGATTCCCAAGCCGGTGCAAAGGGCGAGATACGGTGTTGCAGCTCACGATGGGCGGCTTGCGTGAGTGACGAATCCGGAGAGATCATCCGCAAACCAGGGCAGATCAGCCGCGCGAGATCCACCGGCATTCCCGGCTGTAGGCCCTCGTGAAACGCTTCCGTGGAAATCTCTCTGATCAATGCGCGCGGCCTATGCATTGATGCTACGGCCACCGGTCGGTTCCGCAGTGCCCTGTCAGTGACACGGGCCAACACGATTCTAAAAGCGGGAATCTGCAGACAGACAATATGGCGATCCATTTCACTGTAAGAGTAACCAATGGTTACAACTGGAAGGATGTTCTGTCAAGTACGTAGAAAATTCGAGCAGGTGTCTTCCTTGTCAGCCTCCGCTTTGTTGACAGCCATTTCCACCCTGTGCTACCGTCCACCGTTCTCTACGCCAAATAGGCACCTACACCTCGCTCCCGACCGGTTCGGGGGCCTTTGTCCAGGAGGATCGCTGCATGGAGCTCTACGAGTCTCTGTTTATTATTCGTCCGTCCGTCTCCGATGAGGAGACCAAGACTCTCATCGACAAGATGAAAAACGTCGCCGATAAGACCGGCGCCCAATTCATCAAAGCCGAAAATTTAGGGAAGAAAAAGCTTGCCTACGAAGTGCGTCGCGAGCGGAAGGGAACCTACGCCTATTTCTACTTCAAGGCGCCGAACAACACCGTCGGTGAACTCGAACGGGCGTATCGATTGGAAGACAACATCATCAAGTTTTTGACGGTCCATCACGAAAAGCCCTTGATGGAGCGGCGCCCGGTGGAAGCCTCAACACAGGAGTCGGACGGTGGCCGGGTTTAACAAAGTCATACTGATGGGGAACCTCACCCGTAATCCTGAGCTCCGGTATACTCCGAGCGGGACACCGGTGGCGAGTTTCGGCTTGGCGGTGAGCCGTCGGTTTAAACAGGGTGAAGACCTGAAGGAAGAAGTCTGCTTCGTCGATATCGTCGTGTTCGGCAGACAGGCGGAGCATTGCGGGCAGTATCTTAGTAAAGGCAACGGGGCGATCATCGAAGGTCGGTTGCAGCACCGCCGATGGGAGACTGAGGATGGACAAAAGCGGAGCAAACACGAAGTGGTCGCCCAGACTGTGACGTTCATGCCCAAGCGTCAAGACGGTGGGACGGGTGCGGAACCTTCGATGCACGACGATTCCGGCTATGATATGGGTGAAGAGGGTTAATCGCACGAGTATGATGAGGAGGCAGTCTATGGACCGAAGCGACAATGAACGTGGCGGGGGACGGTTATTCCAGCGAAGGCGTCCCTGCAGATTTTGCCTGGAAAAGGCACCGATCGACTTTAAAGACGCCGGACTTCTCCGGAATTTTTTGACGGAGCGGGGAAGGATCGTCCCGCGACGTATCTCCGGGAATTGCATGCGCCATCAGCGTGAACTGACAGTGGCCGTCAAGCGGGCTCGGCATATCGCCATCATCAGCTTTGCCGAGGAGCGATAACGAACGTGATCGGCGATTTCGACGCATCGAGGCGGGGCAGCGGCACGCTGCCGGAGATGACCATGGATGTATTGACACCAAAAATCGCGGACATCACGGCGGAAGGTCTTTCGTTGTCGGGAGACCTGACTGGAGAAGAGTTGGGGTTGACGGATGACGTGTCTATTCGTGGAACCTTGGCGGTCGGGCTGGATCTCCGAGCGATCGAACGTACCATCTATGTGACCGGAGTCGTGGAAGGAACAGCCGTCCGCCAATGCGTGCGGTGCCTCAAAGATTTTGACGACCCGCTGGCGTTTTCGTTGCGTGTAGCCTATGAGCGGGAAGCCAAAGCCCCGAGTACTGTCGCAAAGCGAGACGATCCGCGGAAGAAGAAGTCGGCAGCGCCCCCGGAAGGCGAAGCGGAAGAACAGAACGACGATCTCTACTATTTCACGGGCGATCATCTGGAATTGGCGCCGATGCTGCGGGAGCAATTGATTCTGGCTGCCCCCATGCACCCGCTCTGTTCCGAGGAATGCCGCGGATTGTGCGCCCGTTGCGGGAAAGAGTTGAATGAAGGCCCGTGTCGGTGTGGCGAAGAGCCGACGGGAAGTCCGTTTCAGGTATTGCGCACTATCAAAGACAAGCTGATGGACCCCCGTGAGCGCTGAGCGGTGGTCCGAATCAAGCGGAAGAAGGAGTCATCATGCCGAATCCCAAACATAAACATTCACGAGCGAGGCGCGATAAGCGTCGTACCCAAAAGCTGCGCATGACCCCGCCGGGAATGGCCGTGTGCCCACAGTGTCATGAGCTCAAGCTGCCGCACTATACCTGTTTGAACTGTGGCACCTATAAAGGCAAGGCAGTCATTCAAGTCGAAGAGGCGTAAGTAGGTTGTACAAGTCGGTCCATTGCGCGAGTTTCCCAGCACGTCCGACGTGAGCCCAGGGGGCGACGCGTGTTCAGCCGGTCATTCCAACACCATCCGTGAGTATGCCATCTCGCATGAAGATCGCACTTGATGCGGTGGGGGGCGACCATGGCCCCGCACCCTGTGTCGAGGGCGCTCTTCAAGCGGTGAAAGAATTAGACATCGAGGTCATTCTCGTCGGCGACGAAACCACCCTGAAACAGGAATGTGAGCGCCAGTCCTGTCGCGATTCCCGCCTCACCATTCGGCATGCTTCCCAGGTCGTCGAAATGCATGAATCGCCTGCCGCTGTCGCGCGAAAGAAACGGGACTCGTCGATTTGGGTTGCGACAGAGCTGGTCAAGAACGGCCATGCGGACGCGGTCGTGAGCCCCGGTAATACGGGAGCGAGTATGGTGGCGTCGTTCTTCGTGTTAGGACTGACGAAGGGAGTGGAGCGGCCGGCGATTGCCACCAGCCTGCCGACGTTGAGCGGGGAAGCGATCATGCTCGATGTGGGGGCCAACGTCGACTGCACCGCCATGCATCTCGAGCAATTCGCCGTGATGGGCAATGAGTATGGGAAGCATCTGCTCCGTAAGCCCAATCCTCGTGTCGGTCTTCTGAGCATCGGGGAGGAAGACGGCAAGGGCAACGAAGTCACCAAAGAGGCCTTTAAGCTGCTCAAAAGCAGTTCGATGAATTTCGTGGGGAATATCGAGGGACGTGACGTGTACAGCGGCATTGCCGATATCGTCGTCTGTGACGGGTTTATCGGAAACGTCGCCTTGAAGATTTCAGAAGGTGTGGCCGAAATGATCAAGCGACTGTTGCTGAAGGAAATTTCAGGCCACTTTCTTGGCCGACTTGCTTATCCCTTGATCTCCGGGCCTCTCATGAATCTGAAGCGGAAAATCGACTATGCCGAATTCGGCGGTGCTCCGCTGCTGGGGGTCAATGGGATTACGATGATCTGCCATGGCCGATCGTCGGCCAAGGCTATCAAGAATGCGATTCGACGGGCGAAGGGCATGGCAGAGGGTGGTGTACGAGAGCTGATTCAACGGGATATTGAAGAGAGTCGCTCCCGTCCTCAGGTGGAACTGACATGAAAGCTTGTATTGCCGGAACCGGCTCCTACGCGCCTGCCAAAGTCGTGACGAATGCGGATCTCGAACGGATGGTGGCCACCTCCGATGAATGGATTCGAGAACGAACGGGCATCCGCGAACGGCGTATTGCAGCCACCGGAGAAGCCTGCTCGGATCTCGCCGTTCAGGCCGGAAAGCGGGCATTGACTGCGGCCGGTCTGGCGGCAACCGATCTCGACATGATTTTGGTCGCCACCTGTACGGGTGATTATCCTCTTCCTGCAACGGCCTGTCTCGTCCAGCATCAGCTCGGTGCCACCAAAGCCGCCGCATGCGATCTTTCGGCCGCCTGCTGCGGATTTGTTTACGCGCTCTCGGTGGCGGATGCCTATGTTAAAAGCGGGATGCGCCATGTCCTGGTGATTGGATCGGAGGTGATGTCCGCCATTACCGATTGGACCGACCGGAACACCTGTGTGCTGTTCGGGGATGGGGCCGGTGCGGTCGTCGTCAGTGCAAGCGATGGAGAACAAGGGATCCTCTCGACTCACCTTCGCTCCGACGGGACGCTCTGCGAGCTGATCATGGTGCCGGGTGGAGGCTCGCGTACTCCACCGTCCGAAAAAGTGATCGCCGAGCGTCTGCAGTACATCAAGATGAAAGGGAACGAGACATTCAAAGTGGCCGTACGCACATTAGAAGAGATCGCCCGTGCGACCCTTTCGGCCAATGGTCTCCGGGTGGAGGATCTTGATCTGTATGTGCCGCACCAAGCCAATGTACGAATTCTGAAGGCAGTGATGGAGCGGCTGGGCCTTCCAAGGGAAAAGGTACTCCTGAACCTCGATCGTTACGGGAACACTTCTGCCGCGTCTATCCCGATTGCTCTGGATGAAGCGGTTCGCGAAGGACGCATCAAGGATGGCTCGTTGGTGATGCTCGGGGCATTTGGGGCGGGATTGACCTGGGCATCTGCGGTCATTCGATGGTAGTGGACGACCAGGTCGTGATCCAGACCATTCGGCGTGAGCCCCTCGTGGGAGTATGGGATGGGACGACTCGTAAAACTTTTCCCGTTGACTTTACTCGGGATTTCGAAGATATCTAACGCCCCATGACTCTAGCAATTGGGTTCGTTTTCCCTGGACAGGGCTCTCAGTCGGTCGGAATGGGAAAGGCGCTCTATGACGCTCATTCCTCGTTGAAATCCGTCTATGATGAGGCTTCTTCGGTCTTGGGTTATGATGTCGCCGAATTGTGCTTCACTGGACCGGCTGAACGACTCAACCTGACCGAATTCACTCAGCCGGCCTTGCTCGTAAGCAGTGTGGCGGCGTTGAAACTATTTGAGCCTGTCGGGATCAGGCCTGTTGCGGTGGCGGGCCATAGTTTGGGTGAGTATTCGGCGCTGGTTGCGGCAGGCGGCGTGTCGTTTCGTGATGCCGTCGGCCTGGTTCAGAAACGCGGACGCTATATGTCCGAAGCCGTAGCTCCGGGAGCCGGTCTTGTTGCAGCCCTGCTGGGCTTAACCGCCGAAGTGGTCAAGGGTGTTTGCCGCATGGCGTCGGCCGTCGGCGTCGTCGCGGCAGCGAACTTCAATTCGCCGGGCCAGGTGGTTATTGCCGGTGAAAAGGCGGCCGTGGAGCGAGCGATTGAATTGGCCAAAGCAGAAGGCTGTAAAAAGGCCATCCCACTGCCGGTCAGTGTGCCGGTTCATACTCCATTGATGCAGCAAGCAGCCGATCGATTGGCCAAGGACTTGGCGACGGTTCGATGGTCGGACCTCAGCGCCCCTTTGGTGAATAATGCAGAGGCGAAAGCGATCAGCCGGGCCCATGAGATCCAAGCGTCGTTGGTCCGCCAGCTGCCCTCTTCTGTCCTGTGGGAGGATGCCGTGCAGACCATGGGAAAGATGGGAGTGACCACGTTCGTGGAAATCGGCCCTGGTACGGTACTGACCGGCTTGATTAGGCGAATTCTGCCTGAGGCAAAGCTGTTGAATGTGAACGATCCGAAGTCGTTGAATTCGACGCTCGCGGCGGTCAGTTAGAGCAGACTGTCCACATGGAAAACCAGGTGACGAATTCCCTGTCAGCCTGTTAACGTATCGTCCGAAAGGTCTGAAATGTCATTACAAGGAAGAACAGCTATTGTCACCGGTGCGGCGCAAGGCATCGGTCGGGCCATTGCCGAATGCCTTGCCCAAGCGGGGGCCGACATTGCCGTGGCTGATCTCGACCCCGGCCGCTCCGTGGAAACGGTCGAGTCCGTCGAGAAGCTCGGCCGGAAGTCTCTGAACATCAAAGTCAACGTCGCCGATGCCAATGAAACCAAGGCGATGGTCGAGCAAGTCCTGAAGGCTTGGGGGAAAGTGGATATCCTCGTCAACAATGCCGGCATCACTCGTGACGGCTTGTTGTTGCGGATGAAAGAGGAAGATTGGAATCTGGTGCTTCAGATCAATCTGAACGGTACGTTCAACTGCACGAAAGCGGTCTTGCAGCCGATGACCAAGCAACGGTATGGTCGCATCGTCAACATCGCTTCGATCGTCGGGGTAATCGGGAACGCGGGGCAGGCCAATTACTCGGCCTCGAAGGCAGCCGTCATCGGCTTTACAAAAACCGTCGGGCGCGAATATGCCAGCCGTAACGTCACGGTGAATGCGGTGGCGCCCGGTTTCATCGACACGGCCATGACCCATGGGCTACCGGCTGATGTGAAAGACACGTTGCTGAAACAAATCCCATTGGGACGGTTGGGTATGCCGGCGGATGTCGCGGCGGCCGTTCGGTTTCTGGTGTCAGAGGATGCGGCCTACATCACCGGTCATGTCTTGCACGTGAACGGCGGGATGTTAATGATATAAAGCGTCGAATTGTGTAGACATACGGCCGTCACAGATCCCCATGTGGCGGTGCAGCGGGTGTCATACCGGGGAAGGAGGTAGTCATAGCGATGGCAACTGTTGAAGAGCGAGTCAAGAAGATTATTGCTGAGCAGCTCGGTGTGGAAGAGGATGAAGTGACGCCGGAGGCCTCCTTTGTGGAAGATCTTGGGGCTGATTCCCTCGATACGGTCGAGCTGGTCATGGCGTTGGAGGAGGAATTTTCAATCGAAATTCCCGATGAGGATGCGGAGAAAATTCTGACCGTCGGCAAGGCGTTGGACTACATCAAGGAAAAGTCCTAGACATGACAGGAATGTCTGTTCAAGCAACTCGTCGCGTTGTGGTCACCGGTCTTGGGCTGGTGACACCGCTGGGTACGGGTGTCGAAAAGACGTGGAAGGCGATCTGCGCCGGTGAGTCGGGGGTTGGACGAATCACCAGATTTGATCCGACGGGATATGACGCTCAAATTGCGGGCGAGGTGAAGGATTTTGATCCAGCTCAATTCATCGAAAAGAAAGAGATCAAAAAGATGGATACCTTCATCCACTACGCCGTGGGTGCCGCTCAGTTGGCGGTGGATGATGCCGGGTTAAAGGTGGCGCCGGAAGAGGCCACGAAGGTCGGCGTGTACATCGGTTCCGGGATCGGCGGCCTCGGATCGATCGAGCACTACCATGAGGTGCTCAAAGGCAGGGGGCCGGGGCGTGTTTCACCGTTTTTCATTCCCATGACCATCATTAATTTGGCGTCCGGACAGGTGGCGATTCGGATCGGAGCCAAGGGGCCGAACTCGTGTGCGGTGACGGCTTGCGCGACGGGTAATCATTGCATTGGGGATGCATATCGCCTGATTCAACGGGGTGACGCCGATGTCATGGTGGCCGGCGGGGCCGAAGCGGCGGTCACTCCGCTGGGTGTGGCGGGATTTGCAGCGGCCAAGGCATTGTCGTTCCGGAATGACGAACCGACAAAGGCGAGCCGCCCGTTCGACAAGGATCGAGATGGATTTGTGCTGGGCGAGGGCGCGGGAGTCGTGGTGATTGAGGAGCTGGAGCATGCCCGTCGGCGTGGGGTCAAAATGTACGGCGAGATCATCGGGTACGGGATGAATAGCGATGCCTACCATATTACGGCCCCGCCGGAAGAAGGCGAGGGAGCGATCCGTTGCATGGAACTCGCGCTCAAAGATGCGGGAATCTCT
>JAICUC010000122.1 GCA_025936075.1 Nitrospira sp.
CCTCTTGGCACTTCAGGACACCTTCGATACTGGTTTATCGACCCTTCTTGACACCTTCAGTGTGGCGAATGAACTCGCAGCCTCCTCGAGGGCATTGACGACGCGTTTCGATGTCACCATCGTGGGCGTCCGCTCCCGCGTCACCACGAGTCACGGCCTGTCGATCCCGGCAAGGCCGGCGACGGGACTTGCTCGTCCCGATGTCGTCCTAGTCCCTGCCGTGGGGGCGAAGATGCCCGATGCCTTGCGCATCATGCTCGAGCGACGAGAGATAGTGGACGCACAGAGCCTCCTGCGGCGATGGTTCCAGCGAGGCACCTTGCTCGGAGCTGCCTGCACAGGCACGTTTATCCTTGCAGGGACTTCACTGCTCAACGGCCATCATGCGACGACTTCCTGGTGGCTGGCTCCTTTCTTTCGTGAACGGTATCCGCAGGTGGTGCTGGACGAGTCGCGTATGATTGTCCACTCGTCATCATTCATCACTGCCGGCGCCGCACTGGCACATCTCGATCTGGCCTTGTGGCTTGTGCGTCGCCGTAGTCCCGCACTGGCGGCGCTGACGGCCCGCTACCTCGTGGTTGACTCAAGACCGATGCAAGCGACCTTTGCCATTCCCGACCACCTGGCGCACGCGGATCCATGTGTGGAGCGGTTCGAACGGTGGGCCCGCCGCCGTTTGAGTGACGGCTTCTCGCTGCATGAAGCCGCCCGTGCCGTGGCGACAAGTCCACGAACGCTGACGCGTCGACTGCACGCCGTGATCGGGAAATCCCCGCTTGCCTATTTCCAGGACCTTCGTGTCGAGCGCGCCGTCCATCTCCTACGGACCAGCGACCACAGCGTGGATCAGATTGCTGCCCAGGTCGGCTATGCCAATGGGGTGACATTGCGGACCCTCATCCGGCACAAAATTGGCCGCGGCGTACGAGAGCTCAGAGCACGGGCCTAGCGTCAAGGTCTTTCCTCGATTTCCATGATGGCTGGCGACATGGTCAAACCTATGTGACGGACCAGGCCCATACGACGACGTTGCAGCGTACGAACTGAGACGCCCCGCAATGACGTCGGTTGTGAATAAATTGATTGAGGGGTATATGGCACTACACCGGAGACCATGAGATCATGGCGCAGAGCATTCGTCTGTGTCATGAGTGTGCTGAGCTTTGCAAGCCGCTACTGTGTAATGGAGCCTCGGAGCTTGTAAATTTCTCTTTAGCCCGGCCCTTTATACCCCGTATTCATCATTGCGAAGACAATAATAGCCAGGGCAAATGCTCCAAGGATAATGTAGGTGACGATATCAGCTTTACCAGGCATGGTCTGACCTCCTTGGTAAATTGCTTGGTAAATTGAAAAGGCATCTAGAATATCCGGCAAGCCAAGTTAGAGAACTAGGAGAACCACCGGTCTCTAAGATATTAGATTCGCCGATTCGACCCAACTTATTCCTTCCGACCGGTCCCCTTTTCCTGGGATAATTGGAGAGGTGATTTCACTCTGCCTGCCACGACGATGCACAGAATTTATCTGGGGAAGCTCTCACAACACGATCCATTGCACGCGTATCTCCAGCATGCCATTCAGCCGCAGATCGGCGCTGCCTCACGTCATTCGGGGTACCGTGTCTTCCGGCTCAATGGCTCACACGATGTGTACCTGTATGAAGACCGCGCGACCAACACCAAGGTCATCGGCAAGTTTTTTCTCTCCTCCACAAAGAACGACGCCGGAAAGGCAAGCTCCCGCCTGACACGCGAATTCGACAGTCTCTGCATGATGCGCGATTACGGGCTGATAGGCTACCCCCATCATGTCGTAAGACCGCTGGGCCGCCAGTACGCGATGAACGCTCTGCTCATCACCGAATACTGCGAGGGAGAATTACTCAGCGACGTGATCCGGCGGGTGATTCAGAGCGGGGACCACGGGACACTGTATCATGCACTCACCGCCCTCGCGTATTTCTTGGCTTCGTTCCACAACCGAACAGCCAACGGCGTGGGGGTGGACTTCAACCAAGACTGCGCGTATCTGGACCGCCTTATTCACCGGCTGCAGGCCATCCGCGCACTCGAAAAAGACGAGAGAGGCGAATTATACTGGCTGCGTGACCAGTGGCGTCATCAGACGCGGATGTGGGAAGACCAGCAGGTACTCGTGCATGGGGACGCGACCCCGGAAAACTTCCTGATTGGGGACGGATTACAAGTCATGGCGTTCGATCTGGAGCGAGCCAAGCATGCGGATCGCGTGTTTGATACCGGCCGCATCGCCGGCGAATTAAAGCATTTCTTTCTGCGTGCCACCGGCAAGAAGGACGCCGCTGAGCCCTTCATCGGCCACTTTCTGTGGGAATATGCCTGCCACTTCCCCGACCGCGATCGCGCCTTTCAATCGATCACGGGAAGGACTCCATTTTACCTCGGCATGACGTTATTACGAATCGCGCGAAACCAGTGGATCGACCCCGACTATCGTCATCGCCTGATCCATGAGGCAGCAGCGTGTTTGAGGGCCCTATAGATGCAGGTCAAAGGGATTATTTTCGATATCAACGGCACACTGACGGATATTCACACCAACGAGGGGCACGACGAGATTTATCGAGTCCTGAGTAACGTGCTCTCCTATCAGGGCATTGTGCTCGAACCGCATGTCGTGAAGGAGCTCTATTTCCAGATCATGAAGGAGCAACGCGCGGCCCATGACGGGCGGCACCCCGAATTTGATGCTATCGGCATCTTCCATACGATCCTCACGCAGTACGCGACGGACTTTACACGCGGCCTGTCGCCTCAGAAGCTGGAGCAACTCCCGAGACTGCTGGCCGAGACGTACCGCGCCGCCTCACGCTTTCGGTTACAGCCCTATCCCGGCGTGGTGGACACCATCCGGCAGCTGCATCAGAACTATCATCTGGCCATCGTTTCCGATGGGCAGACCGCCTATGCCGTTCCCGAGCTGAACACCGTCGGGCTCGCCGGATATTTCGACCCGGTCATCATCTCGGGAGACGTCGGCGTCCGTAAGCCACACGAACGCCTGTTCACGGCCGCATTGACTGCCATGAAGATGACACCGTCCGAGGTGCTGTTTGTGGGCAATGACATGTATCGCGATGTGTATGGAGCGAAGAGAGTCGGGATGACCACGGTCTTTTGCAAATCAAACCAAGGCCTGGCGGAGAAAGAAGGCGTCAAACCGGATTATATTATTTACCAGTTCCCCGAGTTGCTCACCGCCATCCGCTTCTTCGAGGCTCAGTGATGAAACGGGGAAGTGGGAATCCAGTCCGTCTACTTTGGCCTTGCGCCGCTGAGGTTGCCAAAATGGACCGTGCCCCATGGTCTAAATCGATCGCATCGACGCTGACAGTCCTGGAACAAAGACCCAGGACTTTTATACTCTCCCTATTCCTGGTCTACGGTGATGCGTTGCTTTTCCACGGTCGGTAGGATTTGACGCTGCACGTCCTCGGTAATGGTGAACCGAGCATAGGCATTCTCGACCATTTGGTTGGCATAGAGGCGTCCGCTCGGCGCCTCGACCTTCAACGCAATGCTCGTCTGCTTATTCGGTTCAATCGCGATCGTCTGCGCAATGTCTTCCCTGACATAGGGATGCCAGACCTTCACCTGATAGGTCCCGGGCGGGATACCGCTCAACTCGAACCGTCCTTCATGATCGGCCATGGCATAGTATGGATGATCTGCGACCAATGCCCAGCTCTCCATGTATGGATGGAAACCGCATTGCATGCTGAAAATCTTCCGGTCTCTCGTCATCTTGACCGATTGAGTGACGGTCTTCCCTTCGTAGTGCGTGTGAACACGCGTGCTCAATCCGGCTTCATGAGGATAGCGTTGACTGATCGGCAATGGAACATTGAACAAGACGCGAGGTCCTAAATTCGAGGTCTCATAGGCTTGAACGTCGTGCATGGCAGGGTCCATGTTCACGACGAGGACATCGTGCTGGTCGCGCACGACATTGATAAACGGCAGAAATCGGCAATCAATGGCTTCGATCCTCGGCGGCGTATAGTCTTCGAAAGGTTTCCCCTTGTCGATTCCCTCAAGATACACAACCACGCGGCGAAATTCCCCATTCGGTCCGACATCAAAGGGTTGCAGTAATCGCCACCCTTTGCCGTCGGAAATCCGCCCGCAGTAGACTGGGTCCGGCGCGGTCGTGAGATTGTACCCCTTCGGCATCGGTACTTTGCCTTCGAGCTGGACGGTACCCGAAAGCGAGCCGCTATCGGCAATAGGAATTTCTTCATAGGCTCTCATGTCCGGCACCGATACAAGACTGAGCCCATACGCACACACGACGATAAACTTTTGGCGGACAGTCATTTTCATCGCTGCCTCCTTACACAAGGTTGTGAATAATCTCCTCACCATCATGCCGCTTCGTCGAGATGAATGACCGCTGTCGGACTCATCGAATGGACGGGGTCTGCAATATCCGTCCAGATGTTGTATCGGACCATTCGAGACTGGAGAAAACACAAGCTGACATACTGACCTGCTGGAATCCTTACAATATCCTTCATCGCTCCGTACCATGTCTTGAACCCCCTTTCACAACCTACCTGTTGCATTGGCTGAACACCCAGAAATCCGAGATAGATCGGGGCCAAGAGGTCGTTGTGCCACCGAATTTCTTCACCGATGACCGCATACAATTCCGCAGGATTTATGGAGTCCCGTCCATTGATATGGATGTCATGGATGCGAAGCGGCATGGCCGACTTCGAGAACATGGTACAGCCGACTACTACGACAAAGAGCAAGGGAATAGAACTGCCTATGCGTTTCAACATGATCGCCATCCTGGAATGTTTTGAACGTACACAGAAAGTACACAAAGAGGACGGTCACCAGAACATCAGGCTCGCCGCCTGAAGCCCACGGCGCACTTTTACCATCCACTCAACCGTTTGAGGTTGTGTTAACCAGCCTGCTGGAGGAGAAACTCAATGAGCTTGTGGAGGATCATAGCCATGTCGAAAAACATAGCTAGTGAGAAAGAATGTGAATTCTGGAGAACTGCCGCAATAAGGCATGACGTTAGCCACCTGCTGCCGAGCCGTTATCTTCTGGACAACATATGCTCAATATATAGTGACGGCGCGCGAAAGGAAACCGCCCGTGGGCAACAAAACGCTGGAGTGGAAGGTTGCCAAAGAATTACAGGTCGGCTATAGGCGGTGGCAGAAAGGCGGTCCGCAAGGCGGCCGTCTTGATGAGAGCGGGCGTGTAGTCGGGGGGGAAAGAGCACCTTCCAGGTCATCGAGCGGCAAGAGTGATGCCACCAATCTGATTAGTGGTGATGGTGGTAATCTTCGACGATGACGAGATCCTTCTCTGTAATAACGAGGTCTTTGCCGTACACCTGGTGAAGAATTTCGGGTTTAAGAACTTCAGCAGGAGATGCTGCGGCGAAGAGTCTGGTCTTGAGAAGAACCAACCGATCCACCCGTGAGCGGATCATATTAATGTCGTGCGTAATAAGGAGGACCGTAAGTTTGAGTTCGTCATGGAGGTGCTGTACTAACTCAATGACACTGTGTTGAGTGGTGATATCCAGACCGGTCGTCGGTTCGTCCAATATCAAGACCTTAGGTTGCTGGGCCAGCGCCCTGGCGATGAAAACGCGTTGTTGCTGGCCGCCGGACAGCTGACCGAGAGCATGATCCTTGTGAGAATCCATTCCGACCTGAGCCAGCGCCTCCATCGCGATGTCACGATCCTTCCTTCCTGGGCGCTTGAACAGGCCCAGTGCTCCATAACGACCCATCATGACCGTTTCGAAGACCGTCACTGGAAAATTCCGATCGACGACTCCTTTCTGCGGAAGGTAGCCGATTTTGGCGCGATGGTGGCAGCGGAGTTCGTCACAGGCACAGTCGAAGATATGAAGATGGCCCTCCACCGGAGCGAGAAGTCCCAGGACAGCGCGACACAGCGTCGTCTTGCCTGATCCGTTTGGGCCGATGACCCCCACGAACTCACCTTCATAGATGGCCAACGAAATATCTTTGAGCGCGATGAGCCCAGGAAATCCAAAGGAGGCGTGGTCGAAACGGATAATAGGCTCGCGGGGGTCAGACACAGGATCCGAAGCTCCTTCCGGCGGTAAGACGATAATGGCTACGAGGTCGTTTCCAACGCACCGGCTAATTGGAGCACATCATGGCGAAGCATGTCGAGGTAGGTCTCGGTTCCCGCCAAACCGCCAGGCATCGTCGTCAATACGACGACGTGGGCCTTGGTTTCTCTCGCCAGCAGCTCCGGCAGCCGTTGGCTGAGTTGAACCTCGGAGGCGATAACTCTGATATTCTCCTTTCTTATCTTGTCGATGAGAGATTGCAAGTGAAGGGCAGATGGCTCTGTACCCGACTGCATCTGAATCGTGCCGACAATGTCGAGGTTGAATCGCTTTGCCAAATAGGGCCAAGCCGGATGATGGGCGATGAAACGCCGGTTGGATAGCCGCTGAGTACGCGCGAACAGTTCATTTTGCAACTGTCCCAGCCGTTGGAGAAAGGCCGTTTGATTGGTTCGAAATTCTGCCGTGTGGCTCGGGTCCACTTCAATGAGGGCGTCGGTAATGTGGTGCAGCATGATGGCGGCATTCTCCGGGTCCAGCCAGATGTGCGGATTCCCGGTTTCCCCTTCATGATGTCTCCCTTCATGAACGTCAGTGCCGTCTCGAATCAGCTCTACTCCTTGGGACGTCGTGATCACGCGTAGTGATCGGCCTCCCGCGTTCTTCACCAGCGACGAAACCCAGACCTCGAGTCCCATACCGATTTCCAACAACAGCTTGGCTTTCCGGACCGCGACCAGATCGGTGGGCTTGGGCGAATAGGTGTGCTCGTTTTCGTAGCCGCTCAACAAAGAGGTGACTCGCACATGAGGGCCACCGACTTGTTCCGCCAAATCCTTCAAGACGGGAATTGTGACCACCACAGGAATCGGATCGCGAGCTTCCGTCATGGCGCCGACGGGGGTCAGGAAACCGACCAGCACGGCAAGGAGAGAAAAGGCAGGCGACTTCCGCACATGGTTGACCGGAAACATCGGCGGGGACGGTATCATCCGCGTATTCCGGTGTCAACGAGGTCCGCGACGCGGAGAATAATGAGGCGCACGGCGCGATGAATAAAGCCACGTCTGTGCGCGCAGGCGAGTCGGTGAGCCGGCAGTGTCCGAATCTCTTCACGTTTGTGGACGCCCGCGAGATGGTGAGCGGGCCGTGTCTTGCGGGAATGCCGCTGGCGGCCATTTTCAACATTCTGCTAGGCCCTGTCCATTCGCTCCTTGACCATACACCAAAGTTCGATTAGCGTAGCACACCGTGAACCTCGCAGTATTCGTGCGGGTGGTGAAAGGATACCGGAGATGAACGTTGTCGGATTGATGTCCGGAACTTCAGCGGATGGGGTCGATGCGGCGCTGGTCACCATTGTCCGCCGAAGAGCCGGCCTCCACGTCGAGATGGCGGCGTTTCATTCGCTTCCCTATCCTCGTTCGTTGCAGCAACGAATTCTCTCGGCATCGGTTTCCGGAACGGTGGCGGATATTTGCCACTTGAACGCGCTCCTAGGCGAATGGTTCGCCGACGCCGCCTTGGGAGTCATCCGGTCGGCTCAATGGTCTCCTGAGAACGTCGATCTGATCGGATCTCACGGCCAAACGGTGCACCATCTGCCCCATGGCATCAAAGATACACGTGTCGGCGCCATACGCTCCACATTGCAAATCGCTGAGCCGGCCGTGATCGCCGAACGCACCGGGATTACGACCGTGGCCGATTTCCGTCCGCGCGACATTGCGGCCGGTGGACAGGGGGCGCCGCTTACCCCCGGGGTCCATGCGCTGCTGTTTCGACATGTACGCCGCGCCAGACTTATCGTGAATCTTGGCGGTATCAGCAACGTCACCTACCTTCCCCGCGGATCAGGCTCTGAGGACCTTGTCGCATTCGACACGGGGCCGGCAAATATGGTTCTTGATGGGATCATGTCCCGCGCCACGAATGGTCGGGCCTTGATGGACCGCGAGGGACGTTTGGCAGCCAAAGGCCGGGTCGATTCACGATTACTCGCCAAACTTCTCGCCCATCCGTATCTTTCTCAGGCGCCTCCAAAATCGACGGGGCGTGAGGCGTTCGGCGCGAAGATGCTGGATGAATTACTCAGTTGGCCACAAACACGTCGGTTATCGGTCGAAGATCTTCTGGCAACCTGTAGCCGCTGGACTGCCGAAGCGGTCGGTACGGCTAGGCGGTGGATCAAGGAGGGAATCGATGACGTGATCGTGGGTGGAGGCGGTGTCAGGAACCGAGCGATTATGGGATATTTAACGGAGATCTTTGCTCCCGTGCCGGTCACGCCATTTGAGTCCCACGGTTGGGACAGTAAGGCGCTGGAATCGGTGGCGTTTGCCGTTCTCGCGTATCAGACGATCATGGAACAGTGCGGGAATGTGCCGTCGGTCACGGGGGCGGCGTCCCCACGGTTATTGGGTTGCATTGTCCCAAGCGGCCCGCATTGGTATGAGCGGCTGCGATCTCGCAAAGGCGGAACTAAAAAGAAATGAAAATTCTGTTGGTCGGTGCGGTCATTGCCATGATCGTCGGCCTTTGGCGCTATCTGAGGAACGCACGCCGAAGAAAGAAGCAGACATCGCTGCTTGCCATTCCTTCCGGCGTCACCATCGGCTCTACCCCATTGCTCGAGAAAGAAGAGATCGCGTTGTATGGCCTCCTGCAAATGGCCGTCCAAGAACGCTACCTCGTGTTTAGTCAAGTGCCGTTATGGTCCTTCGTGGAAGTCGAAGCGGTGGAAAAGGTGCGTTCCGATATTTTGCGCCAGATCGCGCTCAAGCGGGTCGATTTTGCCTTGGTCCATCCCGGATCATGCCTCGTGGAACAGGTCGTGCAGATCGAGCATGAATCTTCGCAACCTCATCAGGCGGAACGGCAGCACGTCATCGAGACAGTGCTCGACGCGGCGGGAATCAAGCTGACGAAGTTACAGCCGAAGCAAAGCCATTCGCTGCCCGATCTC
>JAICUC010000021.1 GCA_025936075.1 Nitrospira sp.
ATCTTTCATTTTCTCGTTCAGCTCCTTTACTTTTCCTTTCCCCTTCTCAACGGCACCTTTGATATTGCCCTTCGCCCGTTCTCCTGTCGCCTTCATCTCATTACCCTTCGCTTCTTCTTTCAAGGCTTTGATTTCGCCCTTGGCTTCTTCCATCTCGCCCTTAACCTGTCCTTTCGCCTTTTCCATTTCGGCTTTCGTTTCACCGGCATTGCCGTTGGCGGCAAAGCTCAAGAAAGAAACCAGCGCAATTGTCAATCCTAACAGTTTCATTGAAGCCTCCTGTCATTTGTCATTTATGCCTCTGCACTGTATCCGTCATACATCACCTCACACACTAGGATGATCCGCATCTAGGAAGAACCCTAGTTATAGGTAGGGAGGTTGTACCGTGCCGGGGCGAAAGCGTAAGATATCTTCACTCTCGTACACTTGAACTACCTCTGATCTGTTTGCTGGCTCCAAAGCGGAACGGCCCGCAAAGGGTCGCACTCAACAGGAGCCTGTTTATGGACAACCTTCCCGCAAGCGGGTCGAATCCAGATTCAATCAAACATCCGAGCCGTCTGTTAGAAATCCTCACCGATTGCGCTGCATGGGAATGGAACATCATGAGTGGGGAGGCCCAATGGTTCGGCATCGATGAGCGGTCGGCCGGCTCATGGGATGGGTGGGACCGCGACTATGTCCGCTCCTTCACGGACATGCTGCATCCGGATGACCGCGCGCGTGTGTGGCAGAAGCTGAACAGGAGTATGGCCCGGCGCGACATACCCTATGCCGATGAATATCGCTTCCTGCATCCGGACGGCAGCATGCGATGGATCAGCGGCACTGGGCGGTTCTACTATGATGAGACCGGACAACCCCTCCGTATGACCGGCGTCGTGCAAGACATTACCGAGCGCAAGCGGACGCAGGAGGCGCTGCGGGCAAGTGAGGAACAGTTCGCGAAAGCCTTTCGCACGAGCCCTCATCCGATCGGCATCACGGAGGTCGCGACGGGCCGGTGCCTGGAAGTGAACGATGCCTGCTTGCAACTCTTCGGTTTTCGACGAGAGGAAGTGATTGGAAGCACCACGTTGATGCTGGGCATCTGGCCGAATCAGGAAGATCGGGCACGGCTCGTCGAACAGTTGCAAGCCGGTCGTCCGGTTCACAATCTTGAATTGAGCTTTAAGACCAAGATGGGCGACGTACGCCATATTCTCGTGTCTTCCGATGTGGCGGAGCTCAACGGAACGTTCTGCCTGGTCACTGTCGGCAACGACATCACGGAACGCAAGATGGCCGAAGCAAAACTACAGGAGAGCGAAGAACGGCTGCGGCTGGCGCAATCCGCCGCGAACATCGGGACATTTGATTGGAACATTGCGGCTCAAACAGTCGTGTGGTCGCCGGAGACCGAACGAATCTGGGGTCTTTCCGTCGGACAGTTCGGAGGAACCTACCACCATTGGCGGCGACAGGTTCATCCCGATGATGCGGCTGAGACGGAGCGAATCGTTCGTCTTTCGTTGGAGAATCCGGACATTCCCTATGCGTACGAGCACCGCATCATTCGACCCGACGGAACCGTTCGCTGGATTCATGCGAATACGACGACGCGACACGACACGGCCGGTCGACCGATTCGCATGGTCGGAGTGAATTTCGACATCACCGCCCGTAAGCAGGCGGAAGCGGAGCTACGCGAAAGCGAGACCAGATTCCGTAATGTGTTCGAGCACGCGGGGACCGGAATTGCCATCGCCAACCTTTACGGCGGCTCTGTACGGTGTAATCCGGCCTACTGCGCGATGCTGGGTTATTCGGAAGACGAGCTTCGGAATCTCGATTTCTCACAAATTGTGCATTTCGAGGATCGTGACGTCAATCAAGCGGAGATCAAGCGGCTTTTGACCGAGGAACTGCCGTATTTCGAAATCGAGAATCGGTACGTGCATAAGAACGGGGAGCCGGTCTGGGTCCATAAGTTTGTCTCGCTTCTCAGAGACTGCGAGAGGCGCCCGAAATTTCTGGTCGCCTTGGTCACGGACATCACCGAACGGCGCAAAGCCGAGCAAGCGTTGTATCAAGCAAAGGAGCATCTGCAGCGTTGGACCACGAAGCTGGAAGAAGCCGTGAACGAGAAGACCGCGGAACTCGTGCAATCGCAGGAACGCCTGCGGGCGCTCGCCAGCGAGTTGAGCCTGGCCGAGCAGCGCGAGCGCAAACGTCTCGCGACCGAACTGCACGACCATCTGCAACAAATGCTCGTATGCGGCAAGATGGCGATCGGAGAGGTACAGCGAGTCGCCGCAGGCGATCCTGATTGTGGACGCCTGCTGGAACGTGTGGATGACATGTTGTCCGAGGCGTTGACCTATAGCCGCACCCTCGTCGCGGAACTCAGTCCGCCCGTCCTATATGATTATGGGTTGGGCGCCGGCCTGAAATGGCTGGGCCAGTATATGAGGAGACACGGCCAGACCGTGACCGTTCTTGTCCCCGAAAACCATGAAATCAAACTGCCGGAAGCACACCGCGTCTTGCTCTTTCAATCCGCCCGGGAACTTCTCATCAATGCCTCCAAGCATGCCGGGACCGGGAAAGCCGCCGTCCGGCTGGAACAGCGCGATGAGAATTTGCACCTGACGGTGAGTGATGAAGGCAAAGGATTCGATCGTACTGCCGTGACGCTTGCGACTGCGGGAATTCCTAGTGGCGGAATTTCCTCGAAATTTGGTTTATTTAGTATACAGGAACGAATGCGGGCGTTGGGCGGATCATTTGTCATCCAATCAGCCCCGGGCCTGGGAACCACTGCAACATTGATCTTGCCCTTGGCAAGCCATATTGTGGAGAAGGAGCTAGATTCTCAAAAAAAAGGACGGTCCATGGTGCAAGTGTTGCTTGTGGATGATCATGCGATGGTTCGACAGGGGCTTCGTTCCGTATTGGATGCCTATGACGATCTCCATGTCGTCGCAGAAGCTCGGGATGGTGCGGAGGCGGTACAGCTGGTGAGTGAGTTTCATCCACGCGTGGTAGTCATGGACATCAATATGCCGAGAATGAACGGGATCGATGCGACGACACACATTAAGAACCGATGGCCGGAGACGACTGTCATCGGAATCTCGGTCAATACCGGCGATGATAACAGCGACGCGATGAAGCGAGCCGGAGCCGCCACCGTCCTTCCAAAAGATACGGCGGTCGACCAACTGCATGATGCGATCGTCCAGCAGGTCGGCGTATCCGCCGCCGACAAATTCACCTCACCCCATTGATCATCAGGACGGCGGCTTACCGAGCGTTGACCGTCGGATCATATCCTTCTTCGTAGGGACGTTCTCTGCCGCTATACCAGAACGTCAGCATCAGCAGCATCAGCAAGAGCAACAAGGCAAAACGGAACAGCCAGAAGTACGGCAGGCCGAGATAAGGGGACTTGAAAGCCCCGAAGAAGTACAGTGCCACGATGATGATTCCCAGTAATAAGCTGCCGGCAATAAGTGTCACCATAACGTCCTGAAGTTCTTGCAATTACTGAATTCACCATACTTTGAATAGAACCACAGCATACACTGGGACTGTCCCCAGCGTGATAACGTGTGAGGAGGAAAGATCTAGAGTAGTTCGGGTGAAGGGATCTTCATCGCGGGTTCATCTTTGCTTCATACGCATTCATTATGCTGCTCCCGGTACGACCCCGGTTCTAGGGTTGTACTGCGAGAAGCAACAGTAGAAGATTTCAACGTATTGCATACCAAACAGTCCTCTGTTTGCCGGTTCCATAGCGGTAACTGGGACAAAGAGCCTTGGAGCCTGTTATGGATCATGTCCTCGCATGCGAGTCGAATCCAGCTTCAATCAAACATCTGAGCAAGCCCACAAGCCGTCTATTGGAAATCCCCACCGGTTACGGTGCATGGGAATGGAACATCGTCAGTGGGGAGGTTCAATGGTTCGGCATGCATGAGCGGTCGGCCGGCTCATGGGATGAACGGGACCACGACCACATCCAATCCTTCACGGACATGCTGCATCCGGATGACCGCGTGCGCGTGTGGCAGAAGTTGAACAGTAGTATGGCACGGCGCGAAATACCCTATGCCGATGAATATCGAGTCATGCATCCGGACGGCAGCGTGCGATGGATCAGCGGTACAGGGCGGTTCTACTATGATGGCGTCGGGAAACCTGTCCGTATGACCGGCGTCATGCAAGGCATTACCGAGCGCAAGCAGACCGAGGCGAAGCTTCATGAGAGCGAAGAACGGCTGCGGCTGGCGCAATCGACGGCGAACATCGGAGCTACCAAACGCAAGCACGCGGAACAAGCATTGCGTGAGAACGAAGCGTGGCAGAGCGGCCAGAAGGAGGCATTCCAAGCCGCCATGAACGGCGCATCGCTGGAAGACTCGCTCCGCCCTCTGGTCCGCACTGCCGTCCGGTATTTCGGGGGGGACGCACGGGCGGCCTTTTACCGTGTCCGTGATGACGGCGCGACACTCGGCCATGTCGTCGGCATGTCCGAGGCCTATGCGCGAAGCGTGGAGGGTTTCAAGATCGGGAAGGACTCGTTGTCCTGCGGGTTAGCGATGTACCAGGTCGCGGCAGTCATCACGCCGGACATTACCCAGGATCCGCGATGGCGGCCCTGGTTGTGGCTGGCGCAGGAGCATCGGTTCCGAACCTGTTGGTCATTCCCCGTGCGCGCCACTGATGGGCCTGCTCTGGGCACCTTGGCGCTGTATTTCAATGAGCCTCGTCAGCCGACAGCGCGCGCTCTCGAACTGGTTGATGTGCTCACCCACGCCGCCACGATCATTATCTCTCGTCATCAGGAGTCCTCCGAGCGGGCTCGAGTAGAGCACATCTTACGCGAAAGTGAAGCACGGTTCCGCACGATGGCGGAGACCGTGCCGAGCATGCTGTTTGAAACCGACGCGGCCGGCTTGAATACCTGGACGAGCGAAGACTGGTGCCGGTTCACCGGCCAGACGCCGGAACAGGTGGCCAGGCATGGTTGGGCCGAAGCCCTGCATCCCGACGACCGGGAGGTCAATCTCAGTCAATGGCTACGCTGCATGGAGACCGGCCGGAACTTCGAGTCGCAGCAGCGCCTGCGCCGTACCGACGGAAGTTACACCTGGGTCATTGCGCAGGCGCTGCCTGTGCGGGACGAGGAGGGAACTGTCCGCCGTTGGGTCGGGTCGGTGACGAACATCGATGTCATCATGCGGGCGGAGGAAGAACGGGCCAGACTCGCGGCGATTGTCGAAAATACCAGCGACGCCATCATCGGCAAAGATTTGCAGGGCACCATCACGAGTTGGAACAGAGCTGCGGAAACCCTGCTCGGTTACAGGGCAGCCGAAGTCATCGGTCGATCGGTGACCGTACTCTTTCCGCCGGATCGGTTGGAGGAGGAGTCCGCGATCCTCGGCCGCCTATGGAAGGGCGAGTCGATCCGGCAGTATGAGACCGTGCGGCGTTGCAAGGACGGCCGTGATATTTCGGTGTCGCTGACCATCTCGCTGGTCCGAGATAAGCATGGCCGTATCATAGGTGCGTCGAAGATCCTGCGCGATATCTCCGAGCGCAAACAGACGGAAACCAAACTGCGTGAGAGCGAGGCGCAGTTCCGGAATGTGTTTGAGCATGCGGGCACGGGGATCGTCATTGTCAATCTCGATGGAAACTTCGTGCAATGCAATCCGGCCTACTGCGCGATGTTGGGCTATGCCGAAGACGAACTTTTGCAGGTTCACTTTTCGGCATTGGTCCACGTGGAGGATCGAGACGTCAATCTTGCGGAGACCAAGCGGCTCCTCACGGGAGAACTGCCCTATTTCGAAATTGAAAATCGGTACGTGCATAAGAACGGCGAGTCGGTCTGGGTCCGCAAGTTTATCTCCCTCTTGCGCGATGATGAAGGGAGACCGATGTATGGGCTTGCCCTGGTCACGGACATCACCGAACGGCGTAAGACCGAGCAAGAGTTGCTTCACGCTAAAGAGCATCTGCAACGCTGGGCCGTGGAGCTGGAGAAGGCGGTGAAGGAGAAGACGTCCGAATTGGTTCAATCGCAAACGCGCCTGCGCTCTCTCGCCGGCGAGTTGAGTCTGGCCGAGCAGCGCGAGCGCAAACGTCTCGCCGGCGAACTGCACGATCATCTGCAACAGCTGCTGGTGCTTGGCAAGCTGACTGTCGGGCAAGGCAAGCGGTCCGCTGGGAGGCCCGGATGTGACATCGCGCTCAACCGGGTGGATGACATCTTATCGGAAGCGTTGACCTATAGCCGCACACTCGTCACTGAACTCAGCCCGCCGGTGTTGCGTGACCATGGCCTTGCCGCCGGGCTCCAATGGCTCGGGGCGTACATGAAGAAGCATGGACAAACCGTGACGGTGAAGGTCCCGGGAGAGAAGAAGGAGGTGCAATTGCCGGAAGACCAAGTCATCTTGCTGTTTCAATCCGTGCGCGAGCTCTTGATCAACTCCTCGAAACATGCAGGCACCGGCCATGCGACGGTCACCATGGAGCTGGTTGATGGGGATCTGCGCATCATCGTGAGTGATGACGGGGCAGGTTTCGATCTTGCCGCTGTGGCTGCCGGACCTCACCCTAGCGGCGGCATTTCCTCGAAGTTCGGACTGTTCAGCATTGAAGAACGCATGTTGTCGTTTGGAGGAAGGTTCGATCTGTATTCCACTCCTGGACAGGGAACGACGGCGACGCTCCTGCTGCCGTTAACGTAGAAGAAGAAAACAGTGAGTGGCTCGTGCCGAGCGCGAGAGAATGTCTCCCTTTGAATGAGGTGTTCAAGTAAAACGGAAAAGAGAGGAGCACGACGGATCCAAAAGCGGATTCGCCGGCAAAATGTCCAGTGTTCCTCGCTGGGCATCCCGCTTGTGATGGCGTGGACGAAAGATGCGACTCATGCCGACCTTCTGGTCGCACAATAAAGAGAAGATAACGCTCCCAGACTCAGTCCCAGCGCCAACCAACCACGGTAGCGATTGACCCAGGCTTGGACACTGTAATCGGTGGAACGGCCGTCGAACTCTCCTCTTGCGCCATAGTCACCGGGCAAGGGATCATAGAGATTGTTCGGACGATTGGGCTCCACCGACTCCTGTGTTTGTTGAGCGCCGTATCCCATGTATGCTAAATAGTGATCCAAAATCCCGGGAATGAATTTATCGCCGATAATCGCCTGCACTGCGGACATGCCTATCGTGAACTCGCGTCGTGGATGATGGGCGACCCAGTACACGGATCTGGCAATGACTTCCGGTTGAAAGATCGGCGGCACCGGCTGGGGGTGATTCGGCATTCGGGTCTTGATCCAGGAAAATTGGGGCGTATTAACCGCCGGCAATTGGACGATCGACAGATGGACTCGACTATTGTCATGAATGAGCTCGGAACGAAGCGATTCCGTGAACCCCTGAATGGCGTGTTTGGCGCCGCAATAGGCGGATTGCAGGGGAATGGCTCGGTAGGCCAGGGCGGACCCGATTTGCACGACGATGCCGCGATCTCGCGGCACCATGCGGCGCAAAGCCGCCAAGGTCCCGTAGACATATCCGAGATATGTGACCTCCGTCACTCGGCGGTAGTCTGCCGCGGTCATCTGGAGTGCCGGCGATAACACTGAAACCATGGCATTGTTGATCCAGATGTCGATCGGGCCGAACTCTCGTTCTGCTCGTTCCGCCGCCGCGTCGACTTGCAGGTCGTCAGAGACGTCCGTCAGGATCGGCAAAGCCCGACCCCCCAGGCGTTCGACATCCTGCCTGGCACCTTCCAGACCGTCTCGGCTGCGGGCCAACAGGACGACGCAAGCGCCGTGCGCTGCAAACTCTCTGGCGATCGCTCTGCCGACTCCCGCTGAGGCGCCGGTCACGACGACGACTTCGCGTTTTCCTTTTCCATTGTGACTCGGATTCATCTGGTCCCCCATCATGTGTGTATCTCCCTTCCTGCATTCGGCGATTACGGTACCGGTACAGTCGGATCATATCCCTCGTACTGGTGGCCTAGGATGGCGAACCCCACCGTGAGTACGAGCAGGATCACGACGAGATAAAACGCAAATCGAAAAGCGTCCAAATAGGGCGTGCTGAACCAGCCGGCGACAAAAGGGACCACGATGCCCAGTGCAACCAAAAGAATACCGGCAAGGAGCATGTTCATCGCCAGTCACCTATCCGGCCTTCTTCCATTGTTGTTCCTGTTTCAGAGAATCGGATGTATGCAACGGAGTCGTCCATACGCGACGCCAGCCGCCTCCTGTTTGCTCTTGCCCCGTTCTCTTGACGAGAAGAGACAGGAGGAGAATCGCTCCACCGATCAACGCGCTGCGCGCGCCGATGTGCAGAGGCTCGTACCCCATCAGCCCGGGAGCCAGCATCAGCCAAAGGCCGAGGGCGACGTTGACCCATCGAGCGAAACCGGTCACTTCAGCCATGGCGATGATCGCCATGCTGACCACGAGAGGGCCGGTGATATGATCGACGATCCGCTCCGGTCCTTCATATTGCATCACATCCGGTGCAGCCATAAGCCAAACACCAAGCGCCATGACAAACAGGTGATTCCACGTTCCTCTCAATGTGTGACCATCCTTGCCGTTTGTAATGGTCGGCTCGACGGAATCTTCCGCTCTCGTCCTATCCGTATGCGGTTCCTGCAGGGAAGCGGACTTCATGGAGAAGGCATCGCGATCTTCCGCGACTTCCCCATGCCAGAACGTGCTCCATACGGACTGATTCTGCTCATGTGAACGTCGAAGAAACTGGAGACTCGCCAATACTTCATCCATTGCCGGCCCGATCATGATCAATGAGATGAGCGCTGAAAAAAGACACAGCGTACACCAGGCATGCAGCAACACCGGTTGAGAGATCACCAAGAAGACGCTGACCAGGCCTAACGGACCGACAGCGAGTCCGAACAAAATGACCATCCAAGGCATGGTACGCCACCGCGCTTGTCCACCGATCACCCCGGTCGCGGCATCCAGCGCATAGGCCGCCGCTCCAAGCGCTGCGTCGGGGATGGGAAGAAGGTGAGAAAGGAACGAATTCAAGACGGTTTGGCTTCCCGACCCGAACCAGGGTTCCCACACCTGTTCCACCATGCCTACCTGGTACAAGGCCAGATAACCGGAAACAGCCAGGCCGATCCCGGCTACGCCCACGATCCACAAGCGCTCCGACCAGGTGGAGGGGTTGTATGACCAACCAGGTGGGGTGTCGGATGAAGTGTCAAATGATAGCGCCATGAAGCTCCTCTATGTAGATTTGGCAGCACACAAGATACAGAGGGCACGATGTGCCTGATCGGACAGGTTGTCCATTTCACAAGACAGAACTGCCGTACTTCTTCAAAACACCTTGCGCTCGCTGAGCAGTCCCGCAATCAGCAGCACAATAACCATCGTGAACCATCGTGACAATCAGCGAGATGATCGTGAAGGTGTGAAAGCTGCGAACATCACCCTCCTCACGATTCTCCTTGTGCCGACAATTCTGAGAAAATTCGGACGCAACATTGGTGCCGTGCTTCGGACACGCCCTATCTGTGATTAAGAAAAAAGCGTCGTCCACAAACACGTTATTCCGACGTATGGAGACAGTGTGTCCGCAACCATTTTCTAAGAACTAAAAACTCTAAGCCACGTCATTCCCCTGTCTCGATTCGCTTTGCGAAACGTGAGCGAATGAGTCGATGGCCATACCCGACGGTCGTCACATCGTCTTGGTATGGCCCTTGCGAAATTTATCGATGAAGCATGCAACGGCAAGTTTTCGCGGGTCCCTCAGTTTTTGTTGAACGGATGAAAGGAACACACCATGACGGCTTTATGGCTTCGTGTCGCGTTACCGCTTGGATTCTTGACCGTCTGCTGTATCCCTGACGCAGGGTCACAGCAATCCGAGACTACGGAAGGGAGTTACCCGTTACGACAACAGTCGATGGAACGATCGTTGAATTCGGGCGGCGATCGACAATCGCATCAAGACAACAAATCCAGGACGTCGGGGAAACAAGTGAGCGGCAAGATCGGCCAGGTGAAGAAGGTCTTCGTGCGAGACACCGGACAGGAATACCTGGTTGTTTTACTGGGCACGACACAGGGACATGTCGTCGTGGCGGATTTGGGACCAACCGAACAATTTCGCGATGTGGAACTTTGGGCCGGAGATTGGATTTCGATACGTGGACCGGTGGGTCAGGTCAATGGGCGCCATGTGATATTTGCCCGCGAAATCAATGTCGATGGAGACATTATACGCGTCGACCGCCACATGTCATCGCAACACGCGCGTCGGTCGACAAAAGCAGTGACCGGGAAGGTCGCAATTATCAAGGAACTGACGATCAAGAGAGGCGACGAATCTCATCAGATCGTCAGGATTGTGACCAAAGATGGAAAACAAATCGTCGCCGACCTTGGAAATAAAGCGTCTCTTCAAGACCTGAATCTCGCATACGGTCAGGAGATCTCCGTAGACGGACCGATGGCCCGGTTGAGCGGCAAGCCGTTTGTCCTTGCTCAGAAAGTGACCAGCCAAGATAAGACGGTACACATTGAGAGAAAAGTTTTGTCCGCCATGCGGTCCGTCCGTGAGGAAAAAGGATCGGAGGGGCAAGCATCGAATGCCCGCTCCGAAAGCCCATCGCAAAAGATCCGTGGCGAAGTCGTGATGAAGGGCGAGGTGCTCAATATCGACCGCGATGGCTTTTATATTGTGAAAGAACCAAACGGACGAGAGGTGCACCTTCTGATGGCCGAGGGTTTGAATGTGGGCTTGCATGTGGGGGATCAGGTCCGGGCACAAGTGGGGCCGGATGGATATGTGACCTCTCTTTCGAAGGCATCCGATAACCAATCAGAGTCGCCGGTCTATTCAGGCGGGTATTTCGACGATGGCTTGTACGATGATGATTGGTACTTCGACTATTACGAACTACCGGCCGACTCCGGATCCCACCGTAGCAACCTGGAAAGGTTGCGTGAGTATGAGGCCGGTCAAATGTATGATGAGGCGGAAGAAAGCGGGATCTTTAATTTTTAGTCGCTTCACGACATGATGTAATCGGAAGTCGGTTGTCATGAAAAAGTTGATCATGTTTGCGTCCTGCATAGTAGGAATTTTCGGCTCGATTGCAATGGCAATAGTGCTTCCCTACTTGAGTATGGTCGCGTGCTGGATGGTTTCCGGCTGCTGATGTGCGCAGATGCTCCTTAGTAGAGCGAATGGATAGCACATGGATGAGGGCGGCGAGCGGAAGATTTATCTGAAGCCGACACACCACTCTGATCGAACCGTTCATTGGGCCGGTTATCCGTCCTGGCGCCAGTTCAGCTGGCTCTATCTCATGGCCGCGCTCGTGGCAGGGCGAGCGTGGCTGTTTTGGAGATTTGGATTGGCGGGATGGATGGGATGGACTGTCGGCGCAATCCTCCTGCTCGGCACCGCGGCGATCATACGGCATTGGGCCCACTATGAAATCGGCCCCGCTCACTTGGTCGTCAGAAACGGCTATACAGGTCATGAGATCGGTATAGTGGAACTGATTGAGGTCGATCGGGTGGAAATCCGGCAAGGTCCTATCGCGGCACTGTTGGGTATAGGGACGGTGTTTGCTCTATCGGATGGAAACCCTGTCCTTCGGTTTCGTGGTGTACGCGATCCGGAAGGAATAAAGCGGCGCATCGAGATAGCAAGAAAGATGGCCGCACATGAAGCTCACGTCACGGTAGGGTAGTCCAAGGATTCGGTTGGACGAGCTGTCCGCGCGAGGACATTTTTCCCGTTCTGAAACCAAACATTCATGTGTACGCGTCAAAAATTCTTCTGAATCCGCTCATGACGGTTGTTTCAACGTTTGGCGATGAGCACCGATGTGGCGCGTATCTTGCGCATGACAACGGTTAAAAAGGAACGATAGGCGATAGAAAAGAGGAGCCGCGAAAATGTTGAAAACCTGTCGGTTGCCGGCGAAATGAGAACGAGGACGACAGGATGAATGATGAGAAGACCGGGAGGTAGAAGCAATGGTGGAGATTTTTGTCTCGCTGCTTTTGACGTTCATTGTAATCGGGGGGCTGGTGGCGTTTGCCGGTGAAAGGAGTGGACGGAGCGTATTACCGATATTTGTGCTGTTTTTTCTTGCTATCTGGGCGGGTGGACTCTGGTTGACACCGGTCGGCCCTCCGCTGATCGGCGTGCATTGGATGCCGTTCTTGTTTGTCGCGATCTTTATCGCATTGTTTTGGGCCGCTGCGCCCCCTCCACTGAGACGAAGGCGGACGGGAGAGCAGCCTACACCCGGGCAAGAAGGAGATATGGTAGCAACTGCGGCAAGTCTGGGGCTGTTATTTTGGGTGCTACTCGTCGGCCTGGCTATAGCTGCGCTCGTACATTATGCGCCGATGGTCTCGCCGGTCGCACAGGCCTCATGAACGGACCTATGTTCGGTAAAAGCATCAACCTGTTTCGGCTGTTCGGTTTTCAAATTCAGGCGGACCTGAGCTGGCTTATTCTGGCTTTCCTCATCACCTGGTCGCTGGCCACCGGCTATTTCCCTGACCAATACTTGCAGTTGTCGATGACGCAATATTGGGGAATGGGAGTTTTAGGCGCTATCGGCCTGTTCGGTTCGTTGATCTTTCATGAATTGTCCCACTCGTTGGTAGCACGGCGGTTCGGCATTCCGATGAAGGGGATCACGCTGTTCATCTTTGGCGGAGTCGCCCACATGGAAGACGAACCTCCGAATCCCAAGTCTGAATTCTTCATGGCAATAGTCGGGCCGCTGTCCAGTCTGATATTGGCCGCCTTCCTGTACGGAG
This sequence comes from Nitrospira sp., assembly GCA_025936075.1. GTDB lineage: Bacteria > Nitrospirota > Nitrospiria > Nitrospirales > Nitrospiraceae > Nitrospira_D. The sequence goes on from JAICUC010000021.1 coordinate 12,860, forward strand.
CCATGCAGGGCGGAAGAGCGGTCGGTTGGCCGGAGCCGGCCAGCGGCATTGTCGGCTACCTATCGTTCATCAATGTGCTTCTGGCGATGTTCAACATGGTTCCGGCATTTCCACTGGATGGAGGCCGCGTGTTTCGCTCGGCGCTTTGGGCATGGACGGGCGATATTCGCTGGGCCACGAGGTTAGCGGCTCGATTCGGCTCAGGATTCGGCATTGTGCTGATCGTTTGGGGCGGGTTCAACTTCTTTACAGGCAACCTCGTGGGAGGATTGTGGTATGTCTTGATCGGCTTCTTCCTCTATGGCGCTGCTCATCAAACCTACCAACAGGTGCTGGTGAACCGGGCGTTGCGCGGTGAATCGGTCCGCCGGTTCATGTCCCGCGATCCGGTCACCGTTTCGCCGGATCTTTCCGTGCAGGCATTGGTGGACGATTATCTCTATCGGTACTTATACGACATGTTTCCCGTACTGGAGGGCACGAAAGTGGTGGGCTGTGCCTCTAAGAAACATGTGGGGAATCTATCGCGGGCAGAATGGCCGCACAAGAGGGTGGCGGATATCATGGAAGTTTGTTCGCCGGAAAAGACCGTACAGGCCGACAGCGATGCCGGCAAGGCGCTGGCTCAGATGAATAAGACGAGGTCAAGCCGGTTACTGGTTCTTGACGGGGATCGACTCGTGGGAGTGATCGCGCTCAAGGATCTGTTGAAGTACCTCGCCTTTCGCCTGGATTTAGAGGAGGGAGAAAAAACAGCCTGAATCGTTATTTCCTCGTTCGAGAATCCATTGTCGCATTTCTCCATTGAAATGAGCGGGTAACGATCGGCGTGTCGACATCAGTGTTGGCATTGCCAGTTATCGCCGTCGCGGTCCGGTGGCAAGGGATCTTGCCAGTAGAATGGATCAAAGCGGTTTGTAATATATTTTGGAACACTGCAACGAGGAAGGAAAAGTATGAAGCAATTTCGGCGTGTTCGAGACATCGCCGCGTTGACACTGTCTGCTATCGATGGCCAGATGGGGTCGATATCGGAATTGTACTTCGATGATCAAAGCTGGACCGTCAGATATCTGATCGTCAATACCGGCGGCTGGCTTTCCGCACGAAATGTACTCATTGCGCCTATTGCCGCGGCCGGCATCGATGATGCCGATGCTTCCATGCGCATCGATCTGCGAAAAGAGCAAATCGAGCAGGCGCCTCCGATCGAGAAGGCGAAGCCGATCTCACGACAGTACGAAGAAGCCTACTATGAGCATTTCCGATGGGCGCCGTACTGGCAAGCAGGCACCACCGTCTTGGGAACCCCGATTCCCTATCCCAATCCGCCTCCGATAAATGTGGGCGAGCAGGTCTTCTCCGAATCGCCGGAGAAGTCCCATCTCCGCAGTAGCGCGGAGGTGACCGGTTATGGCGTTCACGCTCAGGATGGAGAAATCGGTCATATCGAAGACTTGGTCATCGACGACGAGGATTGGAACGTCAGATATGTAGAAGTGGACACGAGGAATTGGCTCCCGGGGAAAAAAGTGTTGGTGCAAACCGGCCGCATCAAGCAGATCGATTGGCATAGCCGATCGGTCACCATGTCGCTGACCCGGCACGCCATTCAATCGGCACCGGCTTATGAGCCTTCGATGCTCATTACGCCGGATTATGAAATACAGCTCTTCAAGCACTATGGAAAAGCGGCAGCGTAACCCGGTGGGTCACCTAGGCGCTTATTATTGGACCAATAACGATGACTATTCTCATCCTTTCAGGATTGCCCCATGGCCCCGCGGTGGGAGTAATAATGATTCACCGATGCCGTCTGATGGAAACAGTCCGTTATCGTCCTCATGGACGGTCTTCTCTCTTCCACCTTCAGAACTTGTTGTAAAACCGCTGCATTCATTTCCTTCATACCTTATAATAAGCACGTCGTGTGGGGGGCAGCTTAAGCGATCCTTAGTATGTCGCTAGTATGTCACTCCAAGTAAACCGCCTCGTTTTTCAGACATGTTTGAAACATCCGTCGGTCACTCGTACGTATCTCTTACACTCTGTTGTTTTATTTCAATCCTATCGATTGATCCGGTCGCAGCCCAGGACCAGCCGACTCCATTGGCGGGACAAGAATTCCACACCGAAGTGCTCGGCGAGGAGGTCGACGTGGCCCCCCGCGACCGTAAGACCGTGACCGCCGCAAGCTTCGGCGTGCAATATCTTCACGACGGGCCGAGCTTCTATCAAGTATTGCCGTTCGGCGCCTTCTATGTGTGGCGCCATTCAGGCGATTACACGGAACGATTCCGAGGTTCATTCGCCGTCGCCGTCAATGACCTTGCGTATAATGTCGGCATTCGCTCCTTGCCTGGATGGGAATTACGATTCACGCTCAACAACATGATTATTCCTCTCGGTCGGGCGGAATATGTCGAAGGACAGATCATTCGCGGTGTCGAGGTGGAATGGAATTACGTGTTCGCGGGCTTTGGAATTGCCTATCGGAAACTGTTGTTACCCGGTCATCAGGACAACGCACTCGAGATGTCCCTGACGTATGAACCCGGCTATCGTTGGTTCAGAGGCAGCGGGGATGCCTCGCCGAACTTCATCGTGCCCAGCGATACGTACGAAGGACGGGTGCATCTGCGTCTGCGAAACGACGCCTTGGAACGTAACCTCATGGAACTTCCGCATCGAGGGTACGCCTTCGGCGGCGATTTCTTCTACGGTCATCGCACCAATTGGAAGCAATGGGGAGGTGTCGCCTTCGATAAGCCGAATGCGGATCGAGAACGAGACTATATCATGGGCAGTTTCTATGCGCTTGTCGCCACCGGCATCCCTTGGATCAAGAATGAACGGCACCGCCTCATTGTTTCATTCTATGGCGGGATGGGGAAAAATCTCGACCGGTTTTCAGCGTTTCGCTTGCCGGGCCGACCGACCGGCTATGAGTGGGAAGCGCTCTCATTGCCGATTTTACCGAGCGTCGCGTTCAATGAGCTGGTTCCCAGTCGTTATGCCGTCGTGCATGCGACCTATCGGTACGAGGCCGTCTTTTTTCTCTATCCGTATATTCGCGGTTCCTATGGGTTGGTGGAGCAAGCGCGCTTTCAACCGGACGGCAGCATCCGTAACCAAATGGACCCCATGCCTGCGGTCAGCGGGGGTGTGGTGAGCGCCGGCCCCTGGCGTTCGCAGATCGAAATCAACTACAGCTATAACTTTGGCATCTATAGCGACCACGGCGGTGGCCCACCGATCGCAGGGAGGCACGGGTTTTTTGTCTTCTGGTCCAAGGAGTTTCGGTAGTTCACGAGTAAGCCCGTCGCCACGCGTCCCTGAACGACTGAAGTATCTCTCCAGCATTGTGCGGATTTTTTGATGCGCCGAGAATAACTTCGGCCTAGACAATCAATGCATCAGTCGAAAGGCTCTGGGGACGAGTTATCCATTGAAGGACATTCTCCCTCTCTCCGGGTATGGAAGTACTTCGATTTCTTTCCACAGAACGGTCCGACATCCCATTTTAAAACACTTGCCTACATGGATAAGCGATGGCTTGGATTTTGCGAAATTTCAGAACGTGAAAAGAGAAATAGCCGACATGCTGGTCGACGGCTAAGATCTGACTACGTCGTTGAAAAAGACTAAAGAATGGTGTGTGTAACGAGAGGGCGGAGAAGGTTATGAGGTTGGTATATGATTGAGATTCGTGTCGCGTTTTTTTGGCATTTGGCGTCATGTGGGCTTTGATCGTATACGCAGGTGAGGAAGGGGGATGGGGAGCATGGCCGGTATTCGTGCTGTTCTTCTTTGCTATTTTGGCCGGAGGGGTATGGTTGACGCCGGTCGGTCCGCCGTTGGTCGGTGTGTACTGGATACCGTTCCTATTCGTCGCCATCTTTATCGCTCTGTTCAGGGCTACCGCACCTCGTCCGCCTAGGAGAAAGAGGCGCAGGAGCGCACAGTCGTCTGTGCTGGGTGAACAGGATGATCTGTCGGTAGCTCCGGCCGGATTGGGAGTACTATTCTGGTTGCTCCTGGCAGGTTTAGCCATGGTCGCTCTCTTTCGTTATGCCATATCAGACGGGTCGGTTATGCAGGCTTCCTAATACTCATGTTCCTCAGGAACGAATAGGCTCGAAGCGAGTGCGAGCGGATGACGCGCTGTATCTTGCGAGTGATGTGTCGATTAAGCGACACCTCCGAGCGAAAAGGAACAGAATTGATGACAACAACAGATTCAATGCTAGGAAAAAATTCCCTCTTCTGACAAGGGAGTCGTTACATAACCCCGCCTCGGTCAGAATGTCGGTACGCGGCTCATCCTATTAGGCGCAGTCTCAATAATCGGCAAGTCTTCGATGTGCCGCTGCAATCCTGTTGTATTCGCGGACAACTGAACGGACTGCAACTTCATCCCGTCCGGGAAAAAGAGATGCAGGAGGGTCGTATGTTTGTATGTCGAGGCTCGTGTCTTTGTGATGAATCTCAGTAAAGACTAGGCGAAAAATTTACAACCATGCCATGATGGCACGGCGCGCATTTTGCAACCTAATCCTCATATCATCATCAATGGGATATCATTTCACGTCGGTCTAACACATCGCTCTAAAAAAGCAGAGGTGCAGGGAAATAGAGTTAGCGTCGAATGGAACGAAAGCTGTTGTAGGGATTCAGCGCTGATCCGCACTGGCGGGCACGAGATAGATCAAGAGGCTTTCCATGGCAGAGATTCTTGTCTTGTGGATGTTAGGTGTGATTGTGATCGCCATCGCATGGGGAGGCATAGACAAAATCGCCGCTCCTCTCAAAGCGCTTGCTCAATCGTTGCAAACTCCTAAACGAAGCAAACGTTTGCAAATCGTCGTCGCGAGCCTCATGGCGTTAGCCGTGCTCTCGATCATGGCGGCCGCAGCGGATAATAATATGGAAGAAGGTGTTGGACTGCCGGCGCTCTTGATATGGGCCGGAGGCCTCTGGCTGATCCCGTTTCGATTCGACATGGTGGGACATTACTGGCTCTCTTTCCTAGCCATAGCCATTATTCTTGTGCCATTCTGGGTCGGGAAAACTTCCTCTCATGTTTCAACACGAGCGGATGTCCAGGTGGATGTCTCGACTCAGCAGGGACAGGACAAATTTGCGAGCGCGACCGGTCTTGGGGTTCTCTTCTGGATTTTCTTGATCGGTCTCACGGTTGCGGCCATTGCCCGATACACATCTGCGTGGAATACCACTGTTCTCAATTCATGAACGACGCGACCTCCTTGTAGGCTCGTTCCTCCCTGACCGTAACACATTCGACCTACCTCAAAATTGACTTTGCCGAGGGCCTCAGCTATCGCCGCTTACAAGCCTTTCGCGCAATCACGTTAGAAGCAAGACGATCATCTCCTATTACATTACACGTACATTACACGACAAAACCAGGGTGCTTTCTAGTGGAATGTTGCCGGGTGAATAGCCACCATGGGACCGGTCACGCCGGGAGCAGGCATGAAGCAATTTAGGCGTGTACAGGACATCACTAAATTGACCCTTCGTAGTATTGATGGTCAGGTGGGAACGATACGGGAGCTCTATTTCGACGATCAAAACTGGGCGGTGCGATATCTGATGGTGAGGACCGGAAGATGGCTCATGGGTCGCCATGTGCTGATTGCGCCGATTGTAATCGGAACTATCGATGATGCCGACGCTTCCATACGAATCAATCTGCAAAAAGAGGAGATCGAGTACGCTCCTTCGATCAAGAGTACCGAATCGATTCCACGCCGGTACGAGCAAACCTATTATGAGCGTTTTCAGTGGGCGCCATACTGGCAGCCGGACACCACGATGTGGGGAAGCCCGATTCCTTTCCCTGATGCTTCGACAACGAGATTGGATGAGTCTCTTTTTGGTGAGATTCCCGAACAATCCCATCTGCGCAGCAGCGCCGCCGTGACCGGCTGTAAAGTCCGTGCGCAAGACGGCGAAATCGGTCACATGGGGGATCTCGTGATCGACGATGAAGATTGGATCATCCGGTATGTTGAGGTCGATACGAGGAACTGGCTGCTTGGCAAGAAGGTCCTGGTGCAGACCGGACGAATCGGACCATTCGACTGGTACGGTCGATCGGTTGCCATGGCGCTGACTCGGCACGCCATCCGATCGGCTCCCGCCTATGATCCGTCGTGCTCATCACGCCGGATTATGAGGTTCGGCTGTTCAAACACTATGGAATGGATGCGGCGTAACAACGAAACCCATTCCAATTCCATGTATGTCGTCGGTAGCGATTTCACGAAGTCGCTCCTCATATACTGCTCCTCGAACCTGCTCCGATCACACTGAGCGATCTTTCTACCAGGAATTCCTCGGATGCGCTCATAGAGGGTATGATCCCGGGACATTCTGTCTCCGTTGAGACAGTAAGTTTAAGTTCTCACCTCCATAGTCACGAAGCAGAAAATAGTATCAGCTGGGCTTCTACTATATGAACATTTTCATAGGCTTGCTCGCCCGCTACCCTTCCCAAGCGCAACGGTTTGGTACGGTCGTTGCGAAACAATAAAGAAGAATCATTCTATTCCCAAGGGGTATGACATGGACAGACGAGCATGGTTGCTAGGGATCCTCTTAGTCGGCTCGGCGTTTCAGTGAATGTAGAAGTGGGAGCTAAAGACCTCGGCAGAGCTGGCACAAGTGGGGACTTCGATGTTTATGACTATCCATATCCCGGGGACGATAATTGGTCTTACAACCTTGGCGATCCGTGCCGGAACGTTTCCTATGGTCCGATGGGTGGTACGAACGACTGGCAGCGGAAATCGGATTCGGAGCTCGAACAAGCGGTGGAATGTCAGCTTTCAAAAAGGCCTTTTGCCCAGCATGCGGAGATCAATGTTTCAGTCGATGACGGTACCGCCATATTGAGAGGAGCAGTCAAAGATCACGGCTCCGTCCGAAGCGCCGTGGTTGACGCGTATCAAGCCGGAGTACGGGATGTTGTCAGCCAGCTTGTGGTCGAGGAGGAATATGGTTGCCGTTAGGAATCTTTTATGTCGGCACATTGATATCCAGGAGTGACCTCGACCGAGCAAATCCGTCTCCAAAGTAGCGGAGAAATCCCTATGAGGTTCGGATCTATCTAATACCGTTGAGGAGGATGCCATGAAACAGAGACGCATAGTAGCAGTTTTGACGATCATTGCAATAACCGGAGCAGCCAGCGTTTCGAATAGCCTTGCCATGGCCTGGCGGCTGGACGTTAGCGACCGACATGTAGTCGACCGAGGCGGGTTAGCGGGGGACCTGTTGATCTACACTCAGGTCGCCTCAGGTGTCCCCCTCGATGTTCAGGCAGAGTATGATTACATATGGCCGGAACAACATGGGCTTAGACAAAGCGATAAATCCCGTGACGGTATGGATGGCAAGTCCGGTTCACTCAACGATGAAGGCCAATATCACCCAAACCCCTCTGAGAGAGAATCGGCCGGATCTTTGAATTCGCCCTTCAGTGGGTTTCTTTATAAGGGAATCCCGAGTGCGGACCCAATGATCGAGGATTTGAGCCGTGCCCCTCGGTGAGATAGCAGGCCTCAAAAGCCAGAAGCTAGACGCGTTCGTAACGAGACAAGTCATGTGTTCATGTATTCAAAAGATGTGTTTATCGCAACAGAAGCCGTGGTCTCCGCACACGAAAAACGGAGCGTGTGATACATCGTACCTGCAATGGCGAGTGAACGAATAAGTGAACGAATAATAGTGAGTGGAAATCACTTGTCTATATGGACGGACGGATATCCTCTCCCCTGGAAGATAAAACAGGGGCGATTCGACGAGGCCTTGGGGCTATACGAGTCGCTCTGCGCGAGAGCCAATCCGCTCGGCCTTCTTCCCGAACAAATCGACCCATCGAGCGGCACATTTCTTGGGAACTATCCCCAAGCGTTCAGTCATATCGGCGTCATCGCGAGCGGAGTGGGTTTGGA
>JAICUC010000429.1 GCA_025936075.1 Nitrospira sp.
AGTGCTTGTTACGCCGGACGGCTACATCATTACGAATAACCATGTGGTCGCCGATGCTGTCGATGTGGAGGTGATCCTGGCGGATCGCCGCCAATACAAGGGGAAGGTCGTCGCCACCGATCCAAAGACCGACGTGGCGGTCGTGAAGATCCACGCGTCGAATCTTCCCACTGCGACCTGGGGAGATTCGAGCCATCTGGCCGTCGGCGATTTCGTGCTTGCAATCGGCAACCCGCTGGGATTGAGCCGTACCGTCACGTTCGGTATCGTGAGCGCGGTCGGCCGCGCGGATGTCGGAGTGGCGGATTTTGAGGATTTCATCCAAACGGACGCGCCGATCAACCCTGGAAATTCAGGCGGAGCGCTGGTCAATATCCATGGCGAGCTGGTCGGCATCAACACGGCCATCGCGAGTCCGACAGGCGGAAGCGTGGGTGTCGGGTTCGCGATTCCCAGCAACATGGCCCGTGCCGCCATGCAAAGCCTGATCAAGACGGGCCGTGTGGTGCGAGGATTCCTGGGAGCCTCGACTCAAGATGTCAGTCCTCCACTGGGAAAAATTTTTCGTTTGCCGGATGTCAAAGGCGCGATCGTCACCGATGTGCAATCCAAAGGGTCGGCTGAACGAGCGGGTTTGAAACGAGGCGATGTCGTGGTGCGCTTCGACGGGCGGGACATCATGGACAGCGGCCAGTTGCGGAACCTGGTGGCACAATCGCCGATCGGCAGCAAACACCGCGTGGATCTGATCCGAGAAGGGAAACAGTATCAGGCCGATCTGGTCATTCAGGAAGCGCCGCGTGAACGCATGAAGAAAAGTCAGACGGCATCCTCGGCGGTCTCGACGGCCCATCCGCTGGCGGGCGTCGTCTTCGATGACATCACTCCCCCTCTGGCACGGCAGATGGATTTGCCGGTGAATAGCGGCGTAGTCGTGACCGATATTGAAGACGGCAGCTTAGCCGAAACTTCCGGTTTGCAGCCGGGTGACGTCGTGCTGGAAATGAACCGACAGCATGTCCACAGCTTTGCCGTTCTCCAACGCCTCGCCGATCCCCTCAAACCCCCCGATCTCGCTCTATTGCTCGTCAATCGCCAGGGGAACGTCATATATATCCCGATTCAAGGGGAATAGGGGTGTGCCGGCCTGCCGTTGGTTTTTTTAAGGCGAAGTTCCTCTCTGTACCGGTTGCGCAGCAGGTCCATGCTCGCCGCACCAATGCGCTTGCGAGTTTACCCTGCAGGAGTGCCTGGGCCCCGACGCGTGCGCATCAGCGGTTCACCGCCATTCGGCGGATGGGAGGGAGTGAGCCAGGTCAAGCGCTTCTTCGTAGATTCAAGATAGTCTCGGGAATTTGTCCAGCGCTGCTGTAACCGCGCGTACATTGTCTCGATCCGCGTCTGTTGCTCGGCAGACAATTTCGCTTCGAGGTCGGCCATCCCTTTGGTCAGGATGGTTTCGATTTCGACTTGATGCGCAAACCGCAATTCCAGGATGGCCACATGGGCCCGCGTCACGATCGGCTCAATGGCCGTTCGCTGCTCGGACGTCAGGGCCAATTCCTGCGTGAGGCGTGTCATGATCAGATCGTGCTGTGCGGCCGCCCCCCGTTCCCCACGCTGTTCTCGTTCGTAGGTGTGATAGATGCTGGTTCCCGCG
>JAICUC010000356.1 GCA_025936075.1 Nitrospira sp.
CGAAGACGACCATAAAGCCGAGTTTGACCGCGTAACGAGCAATGTCGAGAATGTCGGGCCGCACGAGTGGTTCGCCGCCCGTGATGACAAGGAGACAGCTCTTATTCACTTCCGCGATCTGCGCAATGAGCCGATAGCATTCTTCAGTACTGAGCTCATCATCTCCACCGGCGGCTTTGGTGGTTGCATCGAGATAGCAGTGATCACATTTGAGATTGCAACGCTTGGTCAGGTTCAGCGCAACGAGATAGGGCTTAAAGTCGTCAACCGTCCGACCGTCGAACGGTCCGTCTCCCTTTGGATTGGGGGAGAAGAACTGAGCAACCTGTTGCTGCAAAGAACCAAAAGTGCCGGAAGGGTCGTTGAAGATGGGAAGAGATTTACCCATGACGCGTCGTGTTTGGGTGTTGAGGTGGTAATGCGTGTCAGAGGAAAGGGCTAGGGTTTAGCACCAAAGCCCGGCGCGCGAAATCTATCCGCGTCCCTTTCCGGTGAGGTCGGCGATCATGTCCTTGAGATTGCCGGTCTTCATAGCTTCCGCCATGTACCCCTTCGCCTGTTCGATGCCTTCATTTGCGACTTCGAGCATGATCACGGTCGCTCCGATTTTTTCAGCGTGCTTCAGAATGAGCGCTCTCGTGCAATCGCGCATGAAGCCTTCCGGAGCTCGATCCAATCTGGTTTGTGCTTCCTCAGTCCAAGTATAGGGTGACGTGGCTTCGACATGGCCATTCGAACCATTCCCGTTCGCCGCTGCCAGCGTGGTTTCCGCTACCGGCGATGTGCCGGTGCCCTTATTGGAAAAAATGGGAGTGTAGTCCTCAGCCGCGGCTTCTTTGATCATCGGCGCAGCATATTCAAGCGTGATGGTCGTCATTCCCAACTTACGCGCGCTCTTTTCAATCCTGGCCTTCGCGCGCCTGCGCTGAAATCCGGCCGGTACGGCGCGGATTGCCTCTTTCGCATCCTTGGTCCATTGCATCGGTACGTCGTCATAGGCAACGTCCGTTTCTAACTCACCCTCCGACGTCGCAGCCACTTCGAAAATCTTTTTGTCGACCTGCTTGAACTTTGTCCCGTCCACACCGCACACCGGGCATTTGACAGGAGTCTCTCCCTTTCCGATGTAACCGCACCCATCACAGACAAAATAGGTTTGATCCATACGGTCCAGATAGGCCTGCGTGGAGGCATTGATCTCTTTCGGTTTCTCTTCAACGATCTGGGTCATGATTCCGCTCAATGTCGGACCCATGAGATCTTTCGTTACGGCCTGGTCGGCCTGCATCTTGTCGCGGTCGATACCCGCCGCGTCGAGGTTGCCGCCGAGAGCCCGCATGGCGTCCATGGCTCCCTTAGGCAAAATATGTCCTACCGCGGCATCCACGACGGTGTTGCTGATGATCGTATGGCCTTTTTCGATGGCATACCGATGAATGGCGGTCTTCGCCACGCCTCGTGCAAAGACCGGGATCTTTTCCATTCTGCGCAGGGCTTCTTCCGTCCAGGCGATCGTGTACTCGGCCTGGGTGTCGATCGGAGGCACGTATTTACGATTGGAAACCAGCACATTGCAGGGTGCGCTCCGGAGCAGGTTTTCGGTGTTACTGCCGATGTCCATGTCGTCGTCGCTGTGGACCCCGATGCGTCCGACGATGAGCAGGGCCGGGACGTCTTTGCGGACATACTGAATGATTTTTTCGAAGGCTTTGCCGTCCAGCAGAGTGGTCTTCAGATCGGTCTGTTCGGCCTGGGCGATTTCTCGGGAAATGTCCAGGTGGGACTGATAGATCTTTGCCAAGCCGCTGTCGATAATTTCTTCGTGCAGCTTTTCCTGCTCCTTGAAACGAAAGACTTTGCCGGCCTCTTCGTTCAGGACCCCGGAAATACTGTGGAATGCCGCGTAGTGGAAATAGGGATCAAACGCCGAAATCGCCTCCACGGGCATGTTGAGCGCCTTGCCGAGCGCCAAGCCGGTCATCAGTCCGCCGAACGAGTAGGGGCTGCCGTCGACGGCAACGACGATCTTCCCGCCGGTCATCGGCTGGACGTTCTTGATAATCAGCATGTCGGAATTACGTACTCGACGGATTACGCGCTCGGTGTTGCTCCCGATGACGCTGTCCTTGACCGCGCCGACTCCCAATGCTCCCATGATGACGAGATCATACCCGTTGGTGTTGATGTCCTCGGCCAGTACCTTCCAATTTCGTCCTTCGAGCGATCGCCGTTCGACCGGAAGATTCGCTTCGTTGCATTTCTTGTCGACGTAGTCGAGGTAGGAATCGGTGATGATCTGGAGTCCGCGGGTGATCAGCGAGTCATGGATCTGCCGTTGCCGGTCGAGCTCTTTTTCATCGTGATATTCCTCCGGCAGGCCCGCTTCCATCTGCTTGAAGCGCTTGTCATGCATTTTGGCTGCATAGACATGGCTTCCAACAATTTTCGAGCCGAAGGTCTTGGCCATCTGGACGCCGACATCCACCGCAGTATTGGAATGGTCGGAGTTATCGACTGGAACATAAATAGTCTTATACATTGAGGCGCCTCCTTAAGGCGCGAGTTTGATAAGAGGAAAGGGACTGTAATTATCTGAAAAACCAATTGGTTGACGCGCTGTCCCACTCCTCTGAAGAAAATGAATGATAGCATCGGCTTAAATTGGAATGCAAGGTGTCGCAGGAGCGGGAGATATCGATTCAATGCATAATTTCGATGCATTCGAAGAGAATTATCCGGCTGAAGCTCTTGGTTCAGAGGTTTGTGATGAGGATGGAACCGGTCGGCGCGAACGAATGATTTCTTCAAGTGAAAGGAGCGCGTCCCGCCCCGAATTGCCTTCAATGCCCCGGCTGAGGTTTTGGTCTGCATAGGTAGGTGATTCTGAAGTTTGGGACAGAGATCCGGTCCATCGACGAGGATCACGGCTCCCTTGCTTTCGTTCCCAGGCGCGGAGACAAGCCTTGGCGATGATCTTGTTGAGTGGGGCGGGATTATAGAGCAACTTTCGGATACTCGTCGGGGTCAACATCAAGGGATTGTAGCCGGCCGACAGGTATCCCTCCTCCAACAGTCGCTGTTCCAAATCAGTGTTTGGCTGGATGCCGAGGAAGAACATCAAGGGGAATACACGCTCTGCTCCGATTATTGAGGCCACCGCCTTGTAGGACTCGACGCTCTGCAGGAGACTCTCTTCTGTTTCTTTGGGACTGTTAAGGGAATAGTTCAGGATTACCTTGCCCTTGAATCCGGCTTCCGCCAAATAACGACAACCGTCATACAGCCGTTCCAACTTGAATCCCATGTGAAGATTATTCAGAACTTCTTGCGAGCCGGATGTAATGGCCACCTCCAGATCGCCCACGCCTGATCGGACCATCAGTTTCGCGAGCTCCGGGGTAATCAACGAGGTTCTAATGTAGCCGGACCACTCGATATCGAGTTTCTCGGCAACGATCCGCTCGAGGATCTCCGTACACTGAGGGTAGGCTTCTTTCCCGGTGATGAATTGGGCGTCGGTAAACCAGAATCGGCGGGCGCCCCACTGATGATAGTGCTGAGCGATATCTTTGACGACCATGTCGGGCGGCCGATAGCGGACTCGC
>JAICUC010000033.1 GCA_025936075.1 Nitrospira sp.
ATTCCCGGTCGCCTACGGCGCACACGCTTACAGGAAGATTGCCGATTCGACGTTTAACGCCGGGGGGGAATGCCGACCGCACCGCACCCATTTCCCAGGGGGTAGCGGCAAAAATGGCGATCCGTTTAGGCGGCACAGTACCAGATGGACAGGGGGAAAGAGAACCGGCGGGGGTCAATGCTCGGACCGATACGAGTCAGTTCCTTGAACGTGATGACGAAGTTCGTCGGCCCGCATCTTCCCACGGGAACGAAGATTACGGTACATCGCCAGAGCCCACAGCGGGAAATACTGACAATACCAATGATACCGAAGATAAAACACGCGCGGGAATCCTGTACCGGTATGAGCGGTTTCTTCCCATGATCCATCCTTCATTTGACGACGAAGGAGGAATTGTACTCCCCGCGCGACACTAAAGGAATCAATTGCTCCCGCCGACATCATTGCCATCAATGCCCATGCTGTTTGCGAGGGTGTACTCTCCCCTTTACCGTGATGCTCCAGTTCGTCCCTATAGGAGAGGCAGGATTCACCCCACCCACCGTCAGGATTTTGCTTCGATTCCAACCAAGCAACCGCCCGGCGAATAGAAGGCGTCGAAAGATCTTCACCGATGGCCCTGAGCCCAGCTAAGACGGACCAGGTTCCATAGACGTAATTGACACCCCAGCGTCCGTACCAACTGCCGTCTTCCTCCTGTTCTTTCTTCAGAAAAGCCAAGGCCGGTCCCGCCGCTGGATGAGTTTTGTCATATCCTAGTGCGCCGAGCATCTCCAGGCATCGCCCGGCCAGATCGGAGGTACTGGGATCCAAAAGCGCTTTATGATCGGCGAAGGGGATATAGTTGAAGACGACTCGGTTATTGTCCTTATCATAGGCGCCCCAGCCGCCGTCGGATCCCTGCATTGCCAAGACCCATCGCATCCCACGACGAATGGACCCGTTCAGCTCGTCCTCCTGACCCGGGATCTTCAGTTTGGAGAGCGCCATGATGACCACCGCAGAATCGTCAACGTCCGGGTACGATTCGTTTTCAAACTGGAAGTACCACCCACCCGGTTCCGCATTCGGCGAGGAGATGACCCAGTCACCCACGGTCTTGGTTTGCCTGGATATGAGATATCGCCCCGCCTTTTGGAGTGCAGGATGATCCTGCGGCACCCCCGCTTCAACCAAAGCGTTCATGAGCAACGCGGTATCCCAAATAGGAGAAAAACACGGTTGAAGGTGAAGTGTAGTGACGACCTCACCGTCAATCCTCGTGGAATCGTAGACTTCCAACTCTTCGATCTCGCGAAGTGCCTTGACGACGAGGGAGTCATCAGCCTCATACCCTAAGCATTGAAGCGCCATGATGGAATTGGCCATCGCCGGATAGATGGCACCGAGCCCGCCGGATCCTTTGAGATGATCCACCATCCAGCCGGCTGCTTTCTGCAGCGCTTTTTCCCGCAACACCCGCATGGGCATCCGGTCGTACAGTTTCAACATTGCATCGAGTGCCACGAAAAAGTTATGCGGGGTGAACCACGCCTGATCCTTATTGAATGGAGGATATTTCCAATAACGGACTTCCGCACGCGGGATCGGGTACAACTCATCGATGCCTTGTGCATGTGGAATCCTGCAGACTGGGCGGTGCGCGAATACGATGAGCAAAGGAATGAGCACAGCCCGGGACCAATACGAGATCGCATAAATACTGAAGTAGAACTTCTTGGGCAACAACATCAGTTCGACGGGCATATGTGGTACACCTTCCCAATCGTACTGATCGAACAAAGCCAGCGTGATTTTCGTAAAGACGTTGGCTTGCAGGACACCGCCCATCGCCAAGATCCGTTCCTTGGCACGAATCATAAATGATTCGTCCGCCGACACGCCGCTTAATTTGAGGGCAAAATATGCCTTGACCGATGCGCTGATCTCCGCGGGACCGCCATTATAGATCGGCCACCCGCCGTCCGGCAATTGCGTCGCTTTGAGGTAGCGGACAGCCTTCATCTCTCGATCAGGATCGACTCGATCGAGAAATCGACGCAGCATCAAATATTCGGATGTCAGAGTGGTGTCTGCTTCCAGCTCTGCGACCCAGTACCCTTCGGCATGTTGACGGTTGAAAAACCATGATTGACTCCGCCTGATCGCGTCATCCACAGCATCAGGCTGGCTGACGGCATGACCGATGGGCCGGCGAGCAGCGGAAGAATCCAATGAAGGGAGGACAACCGGTTTGTCCGAAACCAGCCGAAGCGAAGCAATAGGGGTAAACTCCGTAGCCGGATCGATTCGCCCCTGAACGGTCGAGAGCAGACTGTCAGAGAGGCGGTTGAATAACGCCTTTATGATATTCATGAATCTTTATGGCTTGAACGACGAGACTGAGAGGGGTGAAAGACCGGCATCTTGCAATGGTCTCCCTTCGTAAACCTTTCCAACACTCCTTGAATACATGGCAGGCTTATAACAGACGATTGGAAGCGAGTCAAGCGAAGGAGTTGAGAAGTGCCTGAAGTATATATACATTTTATCGGTGTAGGCGATCGAGAACACCGCTTCGACAGCATGTGTACCTGACTGACGGAACATTCCCTCCGCTGCCGATTAATGCGCAATTGGGTCAGAGTCGCCAACCATCTGCCGCCTGTACTTTCCTGGTGTTTCAAGGTGATCATGAACATCTGTACCATCTTGCGCAGCTCAACTCATCCCGGCGATCCCCTGGATCGGAAGATGAAAATCCATCCTTCAATTTGAGCGTTCCTTAAGAGGCCTAAGGATGAACAGGCTCACGGTCCCTTTCTCAGTCAGACCAATCCCGATTCTAGGAAAAGAATCATCACCCTCAGCCGGAGCTGAACATCTTGGATTTGTCGAACAAGGTGTCATCCGGGTCCGTATGGAAACGATACAGCTGGAATCGGATAACGGAAGTTGGAGGAGCGCACATCAGCGCTGTGACATGAGACAAGAATCGAGTCGGGGAATCATTACCTTTGTTGATGGGACAAGTTACCGCATCAAGAGGACGACGAGAGCGATGAAGCTCCAGAGTGTGACCGACAGGCGCAGTCCATTGACAATGCCTCTGGCAGGCCCCAATGGATCGTCGTCCAGCTCCTCCTGCCGCGCGTCCTGTGCCACCAACAACCGCCTCGCCTCGGCTTTGCCGGTGGACATGAGCAGTGCTTCCAAGGTCACTTGCGCAAGAGCGAGATTGGCGACCGATTGCGAATGTGATTGCCTATTGGGGATTTGAGAAAGCGCCATGATCGCCCTCATTGTGAAGGTTGTGAAGCGGTCCTTACACTTTCGCTAGAGCAACAACAATACCGTGGGCCATTCGTGTCTCATAGCAAAACAACTTTTCTGGACCACGTATTCCCCGATTGGACACAAATGGGATGGAAACACAAGCCATTGATGAATATTGCTTCCTTATATTAGGAATATCTGCACTCCAGTAAAACAGGCAGTTCGCTGCTCTACTCAGCAGCTCTCTCCGAACCGGTGGAACATTTTTCGGCATGGGATCGGACCATTTTTGCACAGTAATGGCACCTGCTCTGCGAATTGGCACGTGGAGGTAAAAAGAAGACTATTTAGGCATACGAAAACTGAGCCCGTCATGACCGGTGGCCTGTTACAGCCGACGGCAAATCTGTTCTGAAACCAGTCTAATCAAAAGCAGAAGGGTATGGACGGCCTATTACTCCTAGGCCGGCTGAAGATCACCGAGCCTGACAGACACGAGTTTGGACACCCCAGGCTCTTCCATAGTGACGCCAAAGAGGGAATCGGCGATGCTCATCGTTCGCTTATTGTGCGTGATGACGAGGAACTGCGCGTTCTGCGCCAGCTCCTTCAAGACCCCCGTGAATCGGCCGATGTTTTCCTCATCCAGCGGGGCATCGATTTCGTCCAACAAACAGAACGGCGTCGGCCTGATCAGAAAACTCGCGAACAGCAGTGCCATCGCTGTGAGCGTCTTTTCTCCGCCCGACAGCATGGTGATGTTTTTCAGTCGTTTACCGGGTGGTTGCGCCACAATTTCAATGCCCGGTTCCTGACTGCCGCCTGGTTCGCCGCTTTCCGGAGACGGTTCATCGACCAACTGCAGCTCGGCCCGCCCGCCGGGAAAGAATTGACCGAAGACTTCGGTGAACTTCCGCTGCAATTCCTCATACGTGGCTGCGAACATTTCCTTCGTCGTTCGGTGAATCCGCTGAATAATCTCCTTAAGTGATGTAATCGAGTTCGACAAATCCTGCTCCTGAGCAGACAAAAACTTGTGGCGCTCCTCCAGCTCTTGGTGTTCGCTAATGGCAGCTAAGTTGATCGGCCCCATACGGTCCAGCCGGTCACGAAGCTTCTGCAACTGTTCTTTCAAATCGGCATCCGAGCGGTGATCGCTTTCCTGTACGGCTGCCGCGTCAGCCTCGCTCACCGGTTCATTCGGCTTCGCGGAATCATCGACCAACGTGAGTGGATCGAGCTGATAGGTCCCCGACAACGTTCCTTCGACTGTCCCCAATTGTGTGCGAATTTCCGCTCGACGGACCTCAACCCTCATCCGAGCATCCCGAATGACCGAAATTCCCCGTCGCAACTCCTCCAGAACGGATTCAAGCGTTTGGCTCGCCGACATCTGTTGCGCCTGTCGCTCTTGAGTGACGACCAATTCTTCCTTCACCCGCCCCGCAATTATGCCAAGTTCTTGACAGAGGGCTTCCTGACGGGCTTGTTCCGCCTGACTCTGCTCAATGAGCCCCTTCAAATTGTTCAGATGCTCACCCAACACACAACGCCGGTCTTCAGTCTCCTGAATCTGTTGGGTCACCCGAGCGCGATTCAGTTGCTCATGTTCCCGTTTGGCTCGCAATCCTTCCGCGGTCAGCTTCGCCTCCGTCACACGTTCCTGCTGCGTTCTCATATTTTGATCGAGCAGCTCCAGTCGCTCACGCACTCGACCCAACATCGTTTCCTGTCCGCTTTTCTCAGCAAGCCACTGGCTCAATTGGGCTTGGACCGACTGCGATTCTTGCTCCAGCCGTTGGCCCTCGCTCATACCTTCCTGAATTTCTTTCTCCATTCCGGTGAGTCGATGATCAAGATCGCTCAGCACATGCTGAAGTTTTTCCTCATCCTTGCGCAGCGATAGATTTTGCATTTCGGCGTCACGAAGCGCATCTCCAAGTTGACGATCCCGCTGAGTGAGCGACTGGATCTGGTCAAACACCATGGTTCGCTGTTGCTTGCTCTGATCGAGCTCTGTGACAAGTGAGCGACGTTTGGCTCCAAGATCGATCACCTCTCGTCGGCGTTCGAGCAAACCCGGCGTTCCGTGAACCTGACCACCCGTCACGATGCCGGATGCATCCACGACTTCACCATCCAGAGTCACCAAGGTCGGCCCGTCCGGAGCACTCCACGAGTGTTGCTCCCACAACTGCATCGCCTGATCTAGCGATCGAACTATGACGACACGATCGAACAGCGAATCGCGAGCCGCCGTTCGGGCGGCGTCGGTTTGGATCAGATCCACAGCGAGTCCGACAACGCCCGGCTGCATGGCGATCGATTGCCCCCAATCATGAGCTCGTCCGCCCTCCCATCGCGGGCGCTGCGGAATAAAACTGCCTCGCCCCAGCGCCTCATCTTGAAGAAAACGGATTAACCGTCGCCCGACGGACGGTTCATCCACAAACCATCCTCGAACGCGCTCGCCCAAGACCGCCTCAACCGCCCGTTCCATCCCCGACGGAATTACCAGCCATTCAGCCACTGCATCCCGCACTCCGTCACACGACTTCAAAGCAGGACCTTGCTCAATTCCCTGCGGACCGTAGCCCATCTCCTCACGAACCACACTCTCCAATGCCTCAAGACGCGAATCCACTCCAGCCAGCTCTTCCGAACGTCGTAAGATCATCTGATCCGACGACTGGAGAACACCGGTAGCTTGAGCGGCCTCTTCTTGCACGGTTCGTTGTTCCGTCCGCAGTTGCGAAACCAGGCGATCCGCTTCTCCGTATTCCTTGCGCAAAATCTCATGGCGATCGATCGCCGCTTCCCGTTGGCCCCGCAGTTCGTCTCGCTCCGACGACAAGCGAGTTCCGCGGCCTGCAAGATCTTCCATTCGTCTGGCCAATTGCGAGATACCTTGTTCGGTATTCGCGACAAGCACAGCCAGTTGCATGACGTCTTTTCGCCCTCGCTCCTCCTCCGCGACAGCCGCACCCCGTTGGTGGAGCAAGCGCGTCATCTCCTCATCCAGTTCCCCGAGAGCCCGATCGCGAATCGCCGTCTCTTCCACGACCGACACCAATGACGACTCGATGGTTTGAAGTGCGAGAGTCAAACCCTCTTGTGATCGAACCAGTTCTTCCAGCTCAGTCGATTCCTGTACCTGTTGTTGATTGAACAATAGCCCTCGGTTTCGTTCGACCTCCGCCACCGTCAACGCATGGGCTTGCCGTTGTTCAACACCTGCCAGTTCCTCTCGAATCTTCCCGATGGAATCGGCTGTCGCAATGGCATCAAGGCGCGCCTGTTCGAGTTCCGTGGTAAGCCGAGCCTGCTCCGCCGCCTTCTCGGATTCTTGTTGATCCAGGTTCAGCACTTCGGTCTCCGCCTCATGCAACACCTGCCGCAATACTCTGAGCTCCCGCGTCAGCAATGTTATCTCGATTCCGCGCGCCTCACCCTGCAACGTTTGAAAGGTGCGCGCCTGACGAGCTTGGCGCTCCAAAGAATTGAGCTGCTTCTTGACCTCCGCCACAATGTCTCGGACACGCAGAAGATTTTGCTGCGTCGCTTCCAACTTCCGCAACGCCTCGCCCTTTTGCTTCTTATATCGGACGATGCCCGCGGTCTCTTCGATGAGCTCACGCCGGTCTTGCGGCGACGCATTCAAAATCTGATCGATTTGACCCTGCGCAATGACGGTGTGCCCTTTGCTCCCCGCCCGCGTATCGAGCAACAAACTACGGATATCCTTCAGCCTGCACGGAATCTTATTGATGAGATACTCGCTCTCGCCGTTGCGGTACAAACGGCGGGTTATCATCATCTCTTGCGCCTCCGTCAGCTCGTTGGGAAGTCCTGCTCCTCCATCCAGTTTCATCATCACCGGATCAAGGCCGCCGATCACCAACGACACTTCCGCCATCCCCAAGGGCTTTCGGAGTTCGGTCCCGTTAAAAATGACGTCTTCCATCTTTTCGCTTCTGAGCGTTTTGGTGCTTTGCTCGCCCAACACCCACAGGATGGCGTCAACGACGTTGCTCTTTCCGCTCCCATTCGGCCCGACGATCGCGGTGACCCCTTCGGGAAACTCGATCTTCGCTTCAGCAAACGACTTGAAACCCAGCATGTTCAACGATTTCAAATGCATCAGATCACCATAGATTACGCACACGCACAGCGTTATTTCGGAGAATTACAAAGCGATGGTCCTTGTACCACAAGGGTTTTGAGAAATCAAAAGCAAACCACATTGCGTAGTAGAATAGTTTACATGGCCCTACTACATATAGGGCCATTTATAGAGTCATTCGGGGGTATAACAGATGATAACGTCAGCTAGCCGGCAATGCCGGCCACCGACTTAGTCGATTCTATTTGGACGAGTTCTTTCGGCAGCAGGAATTCGACGTCTTCCTCGATCACCGTAAGCTCTTCGACATCGGACGGTTCGGATGCTCTCAGAAATGCAACCACTTCCGTGACCAGGATTTCCGGGGCTGACGCACCGGCCGCAATTCCGACTGCCTTGGCCCCTTGCAACCATGCAGGATCGATGTCGGCGGCTGAATCAATGAGATAAGAGGGAATCCCGCATTGCTCTCCCAGCTCACGTAGCCGATTGGAATTGGAGCTGTTCGGCGACCCGATAACCAGAATGACACCCACCAGGCGGGACAATTCTTTGACGGCATTCTGTCGGTTTTGCGTCGCGTAACAGATGTCTTCCTGATGTGGCCCCTTGATGTTCGGAAACCGCTGATGCAGTGCACCGACGATATCCCGGCATTCATCCACACTCAGCGTCGTCTGTGTGACATATGAAAGGTTGACGGTGTTCTCCACTTTCAATTCTTCCACATCTTTGACCGACGACACCAAGTGAAACTTGTCGGGAATCTGGCCCAAGGTGCCGATCACTTCCGGATGGCCGGCGTGACCGATCAGGATGAGCTCATACCCCTGGGTATAATCGCGGTTCACTTCATTATGGACCTTGATGACCAGCGGGCAGGTCGCGTCGATCACATGAAGACGACGCAGATTTGCCTCCTCCCAGACCGCTTTGGCGACGCCGTGCGCGCTGAAAATCACAACCGACCCTTCCGGGACTTCATTCAATTCTTCTACAAAGACTGCGCCCTTTTGCCGGAGCGAATTCACGACATGGCGGCTATGGACGATCTCGTGACGAACATAGATGGGGGCGCCGTATTTTTTGAGGGACAGATCCACGATATCGATCGCCCGATCGACACCGGCGCAAAACCCACGAGGATTGGCAAGATAGATCTTCATGGTTATCGTAGCTCCTTCGGCCAGGGTCTACAAGATGGTGCTGTCAACGTGAGGGTTCACGATACGTCAGATCTATGGGGCCCGTCAACCGAATTGGCTCTCAGAAGTCTCTACAGTACGACCGAATAACTGAGGTCCAGACTTCGAATGGAACAAGCACTTGTCTCCGTATGAGCATTGAAGTATCCCCTTGACGACGTCAGTGAGTCGGCGGAGAACCTATCCACAGGAGCAGGCACTTACCATTGCAACCGTGACTCTAACTATCATAGCGGTTCTCCTAGAGATTCATCATACTACTAGCCAGATTCAACATGACCTATTCGACTTCACTGACTATGACGCGGATGATTTCCCGGCTTGTGGAATTTTGGTATCGGGCAAATAGTGAAGCATTGTCAGCCGCATTTACGGCCCACGCCGGCACAACGGCGAGCTGATCTTGAGCTGATCTATGGATTGCCCCTCGGACACGTATAGAAAGCACGGGCGTGGTTTCGTCAACAAAGTATGACACTGGCCGCGCTTGACATGATGATTGCAATACACGCCATCGCTGAAGATGCCACATTGATTACATCCGATACGTCATTTGAGCCGCAGGCTTCTCTCACCAGAGTACCTGCCCGTTTCGTTTATTGGCCCGAACTGGATTGAACCGTCGGTTGAGAACTAAAAGCATTGACGAAGCACAATCCGACCACCAAACAACTGAAAGAAGGAGATGAAGTATCCCTGGTTCTAGCAACTGGTTCTGGCAAATAGTTCATCTGCATCATAGCGACACCGTGCGTCACCTGCTCAAGATAATCTGACCTGTGCGTGCCCTATTGGATTCCGAGGAATTGCACAATGTGTCCGGGAGATCTTGCTCGTCTTATACAGGCTTGGTATGTTGCGGACAGGTTGGACAGCCACAAGCCTAGGAGATCATTATGAAGAAGACATCTGCTAAAAAAGTTGCCACTGTTGGAAAGCAGGTTGTGCGAAAGGGGAAGGCTCTGCGAGGCAAGACTGGCGGTACGGCTCGTCAACTCAAAAAAACTGTTGCTGATGCCGTGTCCGCATCGAGCCGTCGGCTCAAGAAAGGCATCAAGAAGACGAAGTCCTCACCCGCCAGTCGTCAGGCAAGGAAGGTCGGGGAAGCCGTCGGCACCTTCCTGGGCCAAGCTATCGGCCGAGCCGAACGGATAGTGACACGAGTGGTGAAGAAGAAATAGCCGAGAACAAGGCATTACCAGAAGTCTGCCGGGATTTCATTTCCTCGTGGCAAGTGAAATTCTTGGCTCTTTGCTTCCTTATTGTAAAAAGGGGGTAGTACAGATGGCTCAACGACCTTTTCAAACCGGAGCGGTCGTCAATCTGAGTGATGGGGAAAGCACCAAAGAAACTGTCCTCGTGACTGTGCCCAGGAAGAAACGATTCCATACCCAATACCTCGGCATCAATGGTTTCGGGCATCCGAACCGACCCCTCTTCTATGCCGTTCACGTGACGACACGCTCGAGAGTCGGCATCTATCCCATCGCTCCCACTGGTATTGCTGAAATAGATGACCCCGAATTCCCGACAAGATTTTTCGGAAGTCAGGTAATAATCCTCTACGCGGATCCCGGATCCGAGCTCATCCTCTCGGTCGCGCGCAAGGACACTACGGGTAATGTACGGGTGTTCATCGATATTTGCGGACTTCTCGTGGACATTTGAGCGATGACGTAAGCAAATTACTGGACGACAATCCCCCATGAGAGTCGGTAAACATCAAGGAAATTGCTTTTGATATGAACACGACGCCAAACCCCTCTTCCATTTTGCAGACCGCCTTTGGATTTTGGGGCTCCAAGGTCTTGCTCACCGCCGTCGATGTCGGTCTCTTCACGAAACTTGCCGATCGTCGTCTTACCGGGACTGAGTTGGGTCAGGAATTGCAATTCCACCCACGCGCGAATCCCGATTTTTTTGATGCCCTCGTGGCGATGAAGTTTCTCGACCGCGATGGTGACGGCTCCCAAGCCAAGTATTTCAACACACCAGAAGGCTCCATGTTCCTCGATGCAGCGAGTCCGCGGTACATCGGGGGAATTTTGGTGATGCTCAATGCAAGGCTGTTCAAATTTTGGAATGATCTGTCCGAGGCGTTACGGACGGGCAGGCCTCAGAATGAGATTAAGCATGGGCAGAAGGGGATGTTTGAGGAACTCTATTCGAACCTTCCAAGGTTGGAACAATTCATGGGCGCGATGACCGGCCTCTCGCGCATCAACTTCGAGGCGTTCGCGGAAAAATTCGACTTCTCGAACTTCCGGACGCTCTGCGATGTCGGCGGCGCAACGGGTCTCCTCAGCATTGAAGTTGCCAAGCGACACCCACATCTTACCTGCACCAGTTTCGATCTGCCGGTCGTCGAACCGATCGCGAAGAAACATATCGCCGCCGCCAGCTTGGCGAGTCGCGTGGGCACGGCATCCGGTGACTTCTTCAAGCATGCTCTACCGAAAGCCGACATCATCACGATGGGCATGATTCTGCACGACTGGAATCTCGAGAAAAAGATGCATCTGATCCGTTCGGCCTACGATGCCTTACCGGTGGGAGGCGCTTTGGTGGCCATCGAAGCATTGATCGATGATGCCCGACGCGAGAACGTGCAGGGGCTGCTGATGTCGCTCAACATGCTCATCGAATTCGGCGATGCATTCGATTATTCCGGAGCGGACTTCCGCCGGTGGTGCGGCGAGGCCGGCTTCACCCGATTCGAGACTATTCATTTGGCCGGGCCATCGAGCGCGGCGGTCGCCTACAAATGAGCTGCCCATCATAAGTTCACTATCTTTCTGACTCTTGCCCATTCGCTTGACTCTCTCTCTCCTCACTCGTACGCTCAGAGTCCTATGGGAGCCTCCGGTCATAAGAAAATTCTCATTGTTGAAGACGAGCAGGATATTCTGCAGCTCCTTAAGCACTATTTGGAGAAAGAAGGATTTCGGCCTGTCACAGCGATGAGCGGACTCGAAGCTCTGAAGAAAGTCAAAGAAGACAAACCCGATCTGGTCGTCCTCGATCTGATGTTACCTGAAATGGATGGACTGGAAGTCTGCAAACGCCTTCGCTCCGTTCCCGATACCGCCATGCTGCCGATCCTCATGCTGACGGCGAAAGCGGAAGAATCGGATACGATCGTCGGTCTTGAATTGGGCGCCGATGATTATGTGACCAAGCCGTTCAGCCCCAAGGCATTGGTCGCCCGTGTGAAGGCCTTGCTGCGTCGAGTCGAGCGCGCCCCCTCTACCGATCCCGATCTGTACCGGTATGATACGCTCACGATGGACCTGGCTCGGCATGAGGTCACCATCGGAACGAAAGAGGTGCCCTTGACGGCGAAGGAATTCGGTCTGCTTGAACATCTCCTACGGCATCGCGGGCGTGTATTGACTCGGGAAGTTCTACTCAATGCCGTGTGGGGCTACGATTACTACGGCACGACCCGAACGGTCGACGTGCATATCCGTCGGTTGAAACAAAAGCTGCCGCTTCTCGAAGAGGCCATCGTGTCCGTGAAATCATTGGGCTATAAACTTAAAGACTTCGACGTGTCGGAATGACATGGTCGATTCGATGGAAAGTGGCGTTCGGCACGCTTGCGGCGGTCGCCTGTGGACTGCTGATTGCCGGAGTGATGACGGTTCAATCCCTCGAACAGCGACATCTCACGCAATTCGGTGATGCGCTGGAGACAAAAACCAAGCTGGTCGAATACGGCTTTCAACCGCTGTTTCACCTATCTTCTGCACCTCCGACACCTTCCTCCTTACAAGAAACGGCGCGTGACCTCGGCAACCGAGCCTCTTCGCGAGTGACGCTGGTCGCCGAAGACGGAACCGTGCTGGCGGACAGTGCCGTACGGGATGCCGACTTGTCGGCCGTTGAGAATCACAAGTTTCGACCCGAAATCCAACAGGCCTTTTCCACGGGACAGGGACAGGACATCCGCCCCAGTCACACGACCGGAGAGCGAACGATGTATCGCGCCATTCTCATGCGGCCATCACAGGGTGCATCGCCGATTGTGGTGCGGGTAGGCCTTCCAATGGTCGTACTGGACCGTGAACTTTCGGAGTTACAGCAACGTCTCTTCCTCGCGCTCGGGTTCGCCTTCCTTGTCGCCCTGACGCTGAGCGTCTGGCTGGCCCACAGCATCACCAAACCCCTTTCCGATATCGCGTCGGCGGCCCGCCGATTCAGTTCCGGCAATCAGACCTTTCACGTCAGAACGACCGCACAAGATGAAGTCGGCCTCCTGGCCTCGACACTCAATCACATGGCGGATCAGCTTCACGCCAAGATCGATGAACTCTCGGAAGACCGTGCCCAGCTGCTTGCCGTGTTGACTTCGATGGTCGAAGGCGTGATGGTGTTAGACTGTCGCGGTCGGGTGTTGCAAATGAATCCGGCGTTGGAACGCATGTTCGGCATCTCCCGCGTGGAGGCTCGGGGAAAATCTTGCGCCGAACTCTTTCGTCATCAACAGCTCAATGACCTGGTGACAGTCATGCTACGATCACGCATACATCATCAGGATGAAATTGTGCTGCCATTGAACGGACGATGCCTTCAGGTTGAAGCCTCCCCCGCGGGAGGCGAACGCGAAAACGAGGCCAGTGTGGTCTTGGTGTTCCACGACATCACCGAGCTGCGGCGCCTGGAGAAAATACGAAAAGACTTCGTGGCCAATGTCTCTCATGAACTTCGAACTCCACTCACTTCGATCAAGGGCTACGTCGAAGCGCTGCTTGACGGCGCCAAGGACGATCCTGCCGCCTCTGTAAAATTCTTAGAAATCATTCTCAAGCAAAGCGATCGGCTGAATCTGATCATCGAAGATTTGCTGGAGTTGTCGAAAATCGAATCAGGCAATGTCTCGTTCAAGGAAGAACCGCTTGAACTGCGTTCTCTTCTCGACCGGACGCTGTCGACGATCAAACCGATCGCAGAGA
This sequence comes from Nitrospira sp., assembly GCA_025936075.1. Lineage (GTDB taxonomy): Bacteria > Nitrospirota > Nitrospiria > Nitrospirales > Nitrospiraceae > Nitrospira_D. Next base: position 13,542 of record JAICUC010000033.1, read on the forward strand.
AAAATCGCCACCGGCTTGTCACAGCAATCGATCCATCGCTCCCCCCGGTGGCGGGTGATGAAGGCCGGCTCGTGCAAGTCTTGACCAATCTGCTCGATAACGCCGTCAAATATACGCCGACGGGAGGAACCATCACGGTCGGCGCCAAGCTGGTGCCCTCCGTCGGGAGTGGCGAGCCGGCACCCCGTGCGATCGAGCTCAGCGTCGCCGATACCGGAATCGGGATTCCCGAAGAGGACCGGCCTCGTGTCTTCGAACGGTTTTACCGCGTCGACAAAGCCCGGTCACGAGAGTTGGGAGGAACAGGACTCGGATTGGCGATCGTGAAGCACATCGTTGAAGGGCATGGAGGACAGGTGTGGGTCGAAGCCAATCATCCTCAGGGAAGTCGATTCGTGGTCCGTCTTCCACTCAGCCCCACGACTCACAAGCTTCATCGCATGAACGAGGCAAGCAGGACGTAGACTCCCGCTCCTAACAGTGCGGCCCCCGGCAATGTGAAGACCCAAGCCGAAAAGATCTTGTTCGTGACCCCCCATCGAACCGCAGACAGACGCTTAGTCGATCCCACGCCCAAGATCGCGGAAGTGATGGTGTGGGTCGTGCTGACCGGAAGGCCGAAGTGCGCGGTAAACAGCAAAACCGAAGCCGCTGCCGTCTCAGCACAAAATCCATGAACCGGCTCAAGCTTCACCATCTTGATCCCGAGAGTCCGAATGATCCGCCATCCGCCGACGATAGTTCCGAGCCCCATGGCCAGCGCGCAGGCTACGATCACCCACGTCGGCACTTCGGTCGACGTCAAATGGCCGGATGCCACTAAGGCAAGCGTGATGATTCCCATGACCTTCTGCGCGTCGTTCGCCCCATGGCTGAATGCCATGAAGCTGGCCGACACGATTTGGAGACGACTGAATACCTTGTTGGCCACGCCCCGATGAACTCGAAAAAACACCCAGCTGACCAGGACCATCAGGAGAAATCCTATCCCGAATCCCAAGAGGGGAGAAAGAATCATGGCTTCGAGAATCTTGCGCAGGCCGTTGAACTGAACCACCACCCAGCCGCCGTGCGCCACCGCCGAGCCCACGAGTCCACCGATCAGCGCGTGAGAGGAACTGGTCGGCAATCCCAGCATCAGGGTGAGAAAATTCCAGAGAATCGCGCCGCCCATTGCTGCGGCCACCACCGTATTCGTGATCGCGTCCGGAAAGACGATGCCTCCTCCGATCATTTTCGCCACGGCCGTCGAAAAAAAGGCCCCGGCGATATTCAGCACCCCCGCCAACAACACTGCGGCGAGGGGACTTAAAACACGGGTGGAGACGACCGTCGCCACCGCATTGGCGCAATCATGCCACCCATTCGAAAAGTCGAACAGGAGCGCCAACACCACCGTCAAGAGTAGGATGCCGCTGAGTTCAGTCATGATGTGAGTGAATGCTATCCGCTTATCTGAAGGCTATTCACGCATGGAGGGCTTGAGGACACACAGACATCATAGCCGCGCATTCCATTCATGGGCGACTAGGTCTGCTTGAGTACAATGCGTTCGATCACGTTGGCGACATCTTCACAACGGTCGGTTCCTTCTTCGAAGGTTTCATAAATTTCTTTCCACTTGATGACGGCGATCGGATTCGCCTCTTTCTCAAACAACTCTGAAATGGCATCGCGCGACACACGATCAGCCTCGTTCTCCAAGCTATTCACCTGTACACCGTACTCCTTCACTTCCTCATGAGACATGGCGATATGATCGACCCCTCGACCCACCGCGACGGAAGCCCGATAGAGAATATCGCCCAGTCGAATCGCACTCTCGGTAGGCTGCGCAATCTTGTAGATGGCGAACCGGTCGGCCACCGCTTCCACCGCGTCGAGAATATCATCCAGTGCGCTGGCCAAATCGTGGATATCTTCGCGGTCCAGCGGAGTCAGGAAGGTTTGATTGAGGCGCAAGGCGATGTCGTGCGTAATCCCGTCTCCTATATGCTCCACTTCCTTAATTCGCTCGATCTTTTGCTGGACATTCGCGTAGTCCTCCATCAACTCCTTGAGCAGACGGCTTCCCTCAATGACGTTGTGGGCCGCCTGTTTAAATAAGTCAAAAAACGCTTCTTCTTTGGGAAGCAGGCCGAAAATCATACCGCATACTCCTGATTCACATGGTGCGTCGATGATGAGCGATCGGACGAACCGCCGCTTCCGACCAACGCCGTTACCATCGTAGGAGGCCCGTTGCCCAAGTCAGTCCGCCGCCGAAACTGCCGAGCAGCACCAGATCACCCGGCGAGATGTTTCCGCCGCGAACCACATCATCGAGCGCAATCGGAAGAGATGCCGAGGACGTATTGCCATAGCGTTCGATCACCGATGCCAATCGGTCCTGGTCCATGCCCAGACGATCGGCCACGTGAGACAAGATGCGACCGTTCGCTTGGTGGAGGACAACTTGTTTGAGATCGCCGGGACAAAATCCGAATTCTTTCAAAATCTCCAGCATGGCCTGTTCTATCCGGCGAACGGCGATTCGAAAGAGCGATGTTCCCTTCATGCGAAGCGTATGCTCCTGCTTGCGCAACCTGTCTGATGACAAGGGCATCCGTGATCCTCCGCCAGAAACTCGAATGTGTCCATGATGTGTCCCATCGGCATACAATCTGATTCCCAAGATTCCTCGCCATTCATGGCTTCGGTCCTCTTCACCCCGTAGTATGACGGCACCGGCCCCGTCGCCGAACAACAGCGCCGTCGCTTCATCCCGAAGATCGAGCGATCGGGACTTTACCTCCGAGGCCACGACAAGACAGGTCTTGGCCTGTCCGCTCTGAATCATGGCCTGTGCCATCGAGAGCCCGTACAAAAATCCCGAGCAGGAGGCGGACACATCAAATGCCCCAACTTGTCGACATCCCAATCCTCGTTGGACCAAACAAGCCGTTGAAGGAAATACCATATCGGGAGAGGTCGTGGAAAGAATGATGCCATCGATGGAAGAAGCCGAGCAACCCGCAGCGTCAAGCGCCCGATGTCCCGCCGCGACGGCCATATCGGAAGACGCCTCATGATCGCCGGCCCAATGACGGGTTCGGATACCGGTCAGCCGTTGGATGTGCGCCGTCGGGAGTCCCAATCTACTGGCTATCTCTTCATTGTGCACGATCCGAGAAGGGAGATAACTACCCGTGCCAATGATTTTTGCTCGAATCATATCCCTCAATTACCATTGATCTACACGATCGAAATTGCTCGTACTTCCAACGTGGGCCGGGATTATAGGGAGCATAAGGGGGCAGGTCAACCAACGTGCCGCCAAACCGCCTATGTCATTGCTTTTTTCCCATATCCTTGCTATCTCTATGGCCCATGCATCATCGATCCATTCGAATCAATTCCGGTCCGGTACCAAGATCATCGGGTGTATGCTTGGCGGCGTGGCTCGGCGTCGGTTCTCTGTTCATGGCCTCGTGCACGGGTGATTTCTCAGCCAGCGATGTGCGGAGCGGGATCAAGAAGGCTCTGAGTGGCACCGACGAACAAATCTTTCTCGGAGATACGGTTGAGAACCATTACCATCCCAACGTCATCATGAAGCGGGGGGAGGCGTATTTTGAGAAGGAAGAATATGCGGAGGCATTAGTCGAGTACAAACATTTCATGGAGCTCCATCGCAATCACGTCTTGGCTCCGTACGCGGCATTTAGAATCGGAGAAATCCATTTCAAGATGGCGAAGACCATTGATCGTGATCCTGAACCGATGCAAAAAGCCATCGCCGCATTTGAGCAGATGAGAAAAGAATTTTCCGGCAGCCGGTATGATAGCCAGGCTCAGCAAAAACTGGATGAATGCCATGATTGGATGGCTCAGATGCATCTCTTCGTGGGACAATTCTATTACCGGCGAGGCTCCTATCTTGCCGCCACGCATCGGTTCCAGCAAATCTTAAAGGATTATCCTGATAAGCCCGTCGCCGCAGAAGCCTTGTACTTTCTCGCTAAGGCATACCATGAAATGGGAGCCGACGATTGGGCACGGGAGAATCTGGTCGCATTGGTTGAAAAGTATCCGAACAGTACGGCTGCAGGGGATGGAAAAAGCTTGTTGGAGAAGATCGGCGGAGCCCAACCAGATACGCTCCTTGCTCAGAAGTCGGAATCGGTCCCCCTGTCCGATGCCGGCCCGGGGATGGTCCGAAGCAATCGCCCGTCCGTGAGCCCCTCTCCATCTTCAGCACTCGGAACGCTCGGCATTCCTCCATCGCTCGACTCGTTTGGCGCTTCCGCCGCCACTACACTGGGACAAAGCTTTACAGTCTGTCGTCTTGGCGCCTGGTGCTGATTGAAATTGTAATGAGTGCTGAGTAAGCAACTGTCGTCCGGAATGTTTTACACCACCTCCTGCTGAACTATCTACTGCCCCAGATACCAGCCGATCCCGTATCGCTCTAAGAAGCTTGTCACGATGGTGAGCGAATTGGCATAGATCATCACGCCGACGAGGACAAGCATAACCCCACTCACCGTCGAAACACCCCACAGATACGCCCGCACTTCTTTGAAATACGCTAAGAACCGATCAACGCCCAGTGCCGTCAGAAACAACGGCAAGCCTAACCCGAACGAATAAAATGTCAGCAACACGACTCCATTAAGAAGCGAGTCGGTCGTACTGGCATAGAGAAGAATGGATCCCAG
>JAICUC010000362.1 GCA_025936075.1 Nitrospira sp.
AGCCCGAGAGCGAACGACCAACGACCGTCGGTGTGATGCAGAGTTCCTTGTCATCGACAACGTTCTTGCTCATGGCGCAGATGTCCCAGTCAAATTCAGGCATCAAACCCATTGACTTTAGGCGTGTAAGCGGATCGTACACGCCGATGAAGTCCAGCATGGTCATACGGTCAAAGATGATGAAGGCGGTCTTCATGGGTGTTTACGGCGCGGATGTAAGGTTGATGCTCTTTTCGTTCATCGCATAGTGAGCAGAGGATTTGCTGACCTTTCCGGACGAATCAAAACAAAAGAACTCGGCCACCATTCCATTCACTCCCTTGTAGTAAATGACAAGACTTTCAGCACCGACCAAGATGGAGTGGAGTTCAAAGTGCAATGAGGGGAACCGGGCAAGGGCCTTGGCCCAATACGCGGCTACCGCGGCTTTTCCTTTCAACACCCCGGAAGATTCCCCTGCAACCTCCGCAATATGGGGAGAAGCCATTTCGAAATCATCGGCATAGTGAGAGAGGATTCGATCCAAATGACGGCTGTTCCAAACAGCCACCCACTCTTCGGCGAACTGTGCGGCAAATTGATGCGAGATCATGTGTTACCTCTCTTCAGGCGGGATGCCCGAAGACTCTCGGAGAACCGGTGATGAGCCACGATGTCAACCGGCCGATTCTATCTTCCAGGGACCGCCGCTGGAAATATTCTGCCGCTTCATGTTGCTTCCTCGCGCCGCGTGAATGAGGAGCAGAAGCTGAGATGGTCCAAGTGCAACATCAAGGTTTCTCTATCATTTCGCTATGCCGGTCATGCGTTAATACCTGTTGGACCGATTGGTTGCGGTCTGACTTCGATCGACTCCGGAACCGCGCCGGTGGGAGACCAAACTGCCGTTTGAACGCGCGGTTGAATGAGGGTTCCGATTCATAACCGACCTCGCCGGCAATCTGTGCGACGCTGTTGCTCGTGGATTGGAGGAGTTGCGCGCCGAGAGAAAGTCTCCACCGTGCGAGATACAACATGGGACTTTCCGAGAGATACCGTCGGAACCGCTCGGCCAGCACAGAACGAGAAATTCCCACCTCATTCGCCAACGACGCAATCGTCCAGGGATGAGCAGGGCGACGATGCAACAGAGCCAGCGCCTTCCCGAGTTCGGGGTCACGAGTACCGGCTAACCATCCAGTTTGTTCGGGCGGAAGCTGTGCAATGTACCGCCGCAGAGTTTCAATGAACAAGACTTCGGACAGTCTCGCGAGCACTGCCTGACTACCAGGCTGTGACCGATCCGCATGATCCACCGAATAGCGGATGGTTTGCTCCAGCCATTGGTTCGATGTGTCAGTGCGCACATTGACTTTCAGCATGGGGGGCAACCCGCCCAAAAACGGTTGGCTGAGTTGCGGATCGCAGGCCATATACCCGCAGATGAATTTCGAGACCTCCCCACCGCCACCCATGCGAGAGATCTTCAGACCTTGAGCAAACACTTGTCTCACCTGTTCCGCATGGTTGGTCGGTTTGATGTACGGCCCGTTTCTCAATGCGTGAGGGTCACCATGCGGAAGGATGACCAGATCACCGGCGCTCAGCGGGAGCGGCCGGCTATTACCCTCGACCTCTGCATAACTATGACCGTCGGTTAGAAGATGGAAGATGATGACATGCTTAGAACCCGCGGACAGATACGGCGCGAGTACGCTGGAAGGAGGTGAGCAAAAACACCAGGGCGCTGAAAATTCTGCATTGTAAAACACAGCGCCGTCGAGTTTGATTGCTTTCAGGACCTCGGACAAGACGTCCATATCATTGTCCGCCGCAAAAGTGGCGTTTTGGGAAAGCTTCCCGGCCGCTCGATCAAATCAACCGCAGTCTAGCACGCTCCTGTTAAGAGAATCAGTCTCCCGGATAAAGCAATAGTCGACCGTTCCCCTTACAGTGTGCAGCAGAAGCACGACACACGTTCACTTATCAAAATTACCAATAGGAGGAGGTCGCCGTGTATGGCAGCAAGAACGTCGGCAAGATGAAACTCTTCGAAGTGCACGTGCCGGAAGCCATGCGCGCCTTCGTGGCTTTCGACAAGGCCGCCTTGGCAGAAGGCAAGCCTCTCAAGGAAGTACAAGGAGCTGATTGCACTCGGCGTCACGTTCACGACTCAGTGCCCCTATTGCATCGAGATCCATGCGAATAATGCGCGTGAGGCAGGCGCCTCAGATCCCGAGATTGCAGAGACCGTGCTTGTCGTGGTCGCCTTGCGAGCCGGAGGAGCCATCACTCATGGCACGCATGCTTTCAATGGGGCATGAATGTTGACCATCGAGGTTATCAACCGGATATAAGGAGGGAACCATGAGCAGCTTTGATCGATTTGTATTCAGTGCCGCTCCCTCGTTCGACGAAGCCAAAACCCGCGAGGTGTTTTCGCATGCCGTTCCGCTCAAGACCTTGGTGATCTATTGCTACGATCCACGAGCGGCGGACATTCCTCACGCTGTGGCACAACTCTTTGCCAACGAGGTCTTTCCCGGAGAAGTCATTCTCGATACCTCGGGCAAGCGTGTGGCATCGACCGCCACCATTTTCCCCGTGATCGTGGCAGGAGGGCGTGCGATCGATGCGCTACGCTCCATCACGGTCGCGCAGCATCTGTTCGGCATTGAGAACATCGTGGTGGTGCACCATTCCTATTGCGGTGCGACTACCTTCACAGCGGACGGCATTATCGACGCTTATAAGTTGGAGCAGCATGCCGACATCTCTGATGTTTATGACCGAGGGAGTATCTGCATTGAAGACTATGAAGCGTCGTTGAAACGGGATACGTCACTCATTCGGGATCATGCTGGAACACCGAAGCACGCGAACATCTTCGGCTACTTCTACAATATCGATACCGGGGAGTTGACGGAAGTGGTGAAGGACAGATCGGATGCGACGTTGAGAATTTCATAAGAGACGATCTCAATGGCCGCCGGCCTTGATCCGGCGGCTGTTGAGTTGGTTAACAGTGAGCAACTTCTGCGGCACCCCACCGAGCGGATTAAGCTGCAAGTCCATCAATCATCAGTGTTATCTGCCAATGTCAGGGTACCTACTTTAGCAGCTCGTGGTGTCTTGATCGGCCGCAAGTCAGCAGTATAATAACCGCATGACCCGAATCGCTGTCTGCCTGGTTATCATAATCGGAACTGGATGGGCAAGCCTGTTGCCTGCCGCTGCGGAGGAGTCATCTCAACAGCCGAGCGCGAAGGAACGGTTAAACCAAGTGCTGGGACCGGAAGGCGGCATTCACGTCTACAAAGACGATCAATGGAATGTCGAAAGCACGACCGTTCTGCCTAATGGAGAACGGATCATCAAGGTGCAGCCACCCACAAGTCCTGCATTCAACACTGGCCCTCCCCTTCAATTGCACAACCAAACATTTCAACTTCCTTCTCCACCTCCCGCTCCGGCTCAACCACCTGCTCCAGAGTTTCCGCAGA
>JAICUC010000075.1 GCA_025936075.1 Nitrospira sp.
CATAAGCACAAGACCGGCATGCTCATCCGCGCCGCAGTCCGCATGGGTGCGGTTGCCGCCGGAGCCACCGAGCGGCAGCTGGACGACCTGACCGGCTATGCAGAAGACATCGGGTTGGCCTTTCAGATCGCCGACGACGTATTGAATGTAACCGGCACGCGCGAAGAGCTCGGAAAGAACCCCAATACCGATGCCGAACGGGGCAAGAAAACCTACCCGACGTTCCATGGCGTGGAAGGGGCGAGGAAGCTCGCCGACGATTGTGTGACCCGCGCCATCAACCGGCTCTCATCCTTTGGTTCTCCCGCCGACCCGTTGCGTGAAATCGCCCGGTATATTACGGCGCGAAAAAACTAGTCCTGAGTGCCGAGCTATGAGTATTGAGTACCGGGAATTCCTTTCGACTCCTCCGTTTTTCACTCAGGCCTCAGCACTCAGCACCCGGCACTTCTCATGAAAGCATTAGTCACAGGCGCCACCGGGTTTGTTGGAGCGGCGGTGGCACGAGCGCTTGTACGAACCGGCGCCGAGGTTCGCGTGTTGGCACGACCGGATTCCGACCTCCGGAACCTTGGCGGTCTTCCGGTCGAACGATCCGCAGGAGACTTGCGCGACCCGGCATCTCTCCGAAAAGCCCTCACCGGCTGCCGACAGCTCTACCATGTCGCCGCTCATTATGCTTTATGGGCCAAAGATCCCTCGATCTTCTACGACATCAATGTGGAGGGCACCAGAAATCTGTTGGAAGCGGCACGTGAGGTCGGTATCGAGCGCACGGTCTATTGCAGCACCATCGGCGCGATCGGCTTGCCGCCGGGCGGAGGACTTGGAGCAGAGAACACACCGGTGTCGCTTGAACAGATGGCCGGCCACTATAAGCGCTCGAAGTACCTGGCGGAGCAAGAAGTGCACAAGCTGGCCAACGAGGGATTGCCGGTCGTCATTGTGAATCCCAGCGCGCCGGTCGGTGAAGGCGACGTGAAGCCGACACCCACCGGCCAAGTCATTGTCGATTTCATGAAGGGTCGGATGCCGGCCTATATAGAAACCGGCATGAACATCATCGATGTGGATGACGTAGCCACCGGCCATTTGCTCGCCATGGAGAAAGGCCGACAGGGTGAACGGTATATTCTCGGCTCAAAAAACCTGTTGCTTCGCGAAGTGTTTGAAATTCTCAGCAAGTCAACCGGTCTCAAAGCGCCGGCTCTGAAATTACCCAGAACCGCCGTACTCCCCCTCGCCTATCTCAATCATTGGCTTGCCAACTTGACGGGCCATCCACCGCGTATCCCGCTGGAGGGCGTGAAAATGGCGAAGTATAAGATGCACTACGATTGCAGCAAGGCGGTCGGAGAGCTCGGTTTGCCGCAAAATCCCCCCGAAGTGGCGCTGGAGAAAGCCGTACGATGGTTTCGCGACCATAAGTACGTATGACGGCACATGCTTGGAGCGCAGTGTGGATTTTGAGTTTTGAATGTTGAGTTGTTCCGGTAACTTAACACGAAGAACTCATCACTCAAGACTCGATGGAAGTCTTCGATCTCTTTATCAGGACGATCAGTCTTCGCCCGTATGTCTTTATTTTCCTTGCCGCATTTCTTTTCTCCGCCGTCCAATTGATCGGCTGGCCGCGCACCTGGCGTTTCTGGCTGATCAGCTGGACAACGGCCTTTGTCTGTGAGTTTTCGTCGACGCGAACCGGCATCCCATTCGGCTGGTACTTCTACAACGGCTCGACGGTCGGCCAAGAGCTCTACGTTTCCAATGTGCCGTTCATGGATTCCATCTCATTCAGTTTCCTCCTCTTCGCTTCCTACTGTGCGGCGCTCGGATTCCTGCTGCCGTGTGACTCCTCCGGGAGCGTCGAGCGTGCTCTCAGGCCGTTGCAATTCGATGTGGAGGCCCGCACGAGTCGGACTGTGTACACGCTGACCGCGTTTTTGTTCGCCTTTATCGACATGGTGATCGATCCGATCGCCCTGCGAGGTGACCGTTGGTTTCTGGGAAAGATCTACTATTATCCCGAGCCGGGTTGGCATTTTGGTGTCCCGTTCGCAAACTATGTCGGCTGGGCCGTGGTCGGACTGATTTCGCTGGCCATATATTTTCCACTGGACAGACGGCTCCCCCCTCTCTCGCCACGCCAGTCGATCACCCAACGGCTCTTGCTCGGTGTCGGCTTATACTACGGCGTCTTGACCTTCAATCTCGGCGTGACGTTCTGGATCGGGGAATTTTTCATGGGCATGAGCGGTTTGCTGATGCATCTGCCCGTCTTGATCATCTTGATCATCCGACTTACTCGTGTCCAGAAATCCACGGTCCAATGAGTCAGTGGCATTCATCTCGCGGAGTTTGTATAGTGATAAAAAAGGTCTTTTCGTATGCTCAAGGTCCTCTTATCACTGCTGGCATTAGTTGCGCTCCCGGTGCTCAGCGGAGCTCTCTGGGTGGGGTATGACGCATATACAACCGGCTTCAGCGCCACGGTAGAGCCGACCGCGCTTGAGGTGGCCGTGATTCGGCGATTCCGCCGCGCCGCCATTCCGAGCCAGATCCGGAACATGCCGAACCCGGTTCCCATGAGCCAGGCGGTGCTGACGGAAGGGCTCGATCATTTTGCGGACCATTGCGCCGTCTGCCATGCCAATGACGGCAGCGGGGAAACCCCGATCGGCAAGAACGTGAACCCAAGAGTACCGGACCTGCGCCTCCCGCAGATTCAATCGATGTCCGATGGAGAACTGTTCTTCACGATCCACAACGGCATCCGCTTCACCGCCATGCCGGCCTGGGGAGAAGGCGATATGGAGAAGGATAGAGGAAGCTGGAAACTCGTGCACTTCATACGGCATTTGCCGCAGCTGAGCCATGAGGAATTGGATCGCATGCAGTCATTGAACTCCAAGACCCCTCATCAGGACGAAGGCACTACACACCATCACTAGATGTCTCTATGTTAAAGAACTATGATGGCCTGGTAAGAGGCTGCCTGATCCTCATGGCAACCTGCGTGTTGCCGACGATCGTCATGGCCGCCGGCACAGATATTCATGTGTTGGGCATCGTGGCGGCCATCGACGAGAAACACATCGAGGTCAAGACAGCCAAGGGGCCGACCGTGTCGGTCCTGCTCAATAAACAGGTGAAGTTCAAGAACAAAAGCAACCCGAAGTCGAACGAACCGCCGATCGTGGGCGACCGTGTCATTATTGAGGCGACGAAGGACGACAAGACCAAGAAAATGTCCGCAACAGTGGTTCATTATTCATCCGTAAAGGCGGCGTTACCACCGGGGTAGCCGATGCCGACGATTCGCTTTGCGAGGGCCGTACATGAGTCACCGTTCCACGGAGGGGTGCGCCATGCTCTCATGCGCATCCTCATCACTGGAATTGCGGTATTTCTGGCGATCTCGATCGTCCCCGGCCTGGAGGCCGACAGTCTGACGGCCGGCATTGCAGCGGTCCTCGTCCTCACCTTCTTGAATGTGATCCTTCGACCTATCCTCTTCCTGCTCACCTTACCACTGATCGTGTTTACGCTCGGACTCTTCCTCGTGGTCCTGAACGCGCTGCTGTTGGAATTCACGGCATTCCTGGTGAAAGGGTTCACCGTCTCAGGATTCTGGCCCGCCGTCGGCGGGGCGCTGATCATCAGCCTGGTTACGACCATTCTCAACAACTGGACCGTCGACCGCCGCCCTCTCGCGGATATCCCGGACGAACCGCGTCGTCCCCCCAAAATCATCAATCCGGATTGAAGCATCCGATCATCACGGGAACTCGCGATTGATCGAACAGCTCTTTCAGTGACGCAATGGAAGAATTCCGGCTTATATAATTGTAATCTCATTCTTCGAAGCGTCATGAGGGGTGGGGTAGTAAGGAGACGATTCCATGGATCACCGATTCAGGCCTATTCTCCTCGCTGCGGTGTTGGGTAGTCTTTTCATCCAGATTGCGTGGGCCGACGAACGCCCGGCACCAAGGCGTTTGTGGCAAACCGTCATGGCTCTTCCTCCCACCGGCCAGCCATCAATGCCGCGAAAGTCCTGGGTTCTCCGCGAGCGGGAGATCGTGCTCGATCTTCCACTCCTTCGCGTGCTGAAAGACGCAGGAGCCAGACCCCTTCCCAGGATTACCGTAGAGCTGTTCGATAAACCTGACCCCGAATTGGATGTCATCTCCACCGTATCTCGTATCAACGATACCGCCGTCATCCGCGGTGCCTTCAAGCTTCCCTCGGTGGGCGATTTTACCTTTATGGTCACCGGCAATCTCCTGACAGGGACTATCCAGATGGGGAATCGGTTCTATAAAATAGAGCACACGTCCAATGGTCGGCTGCAGCTGATCGAAGTCGATCCCGACAACATGCAGCCGGATTGATGTGCGACAATCCCGCGCCGACTCCTCCAAGTGGAAACGGTTTCGACCTGCTGCTCAAGCATGACCGGTTAGAAAAAGCCACTGCGCCGCGTCGTGCAAACGTTGCAACAGCTCATGTCAGAGTGTTCCACCAGCCCTGCGAGAGAGTAGCTATTCGCCGGCGTTCCGGCTACAATGCGATCGCGTGCCTGAACGTATGATCAGTTCAAGTCATCAAATAAAACCCGCCCCCGAGACGCATCTTCAACGGACGTTGAACGCCGCATTGAACGACATCGGCACAGATGCCGCATTGGCGGCCGTCTTCCATCAAGAAAACGGCCCGCTCGTCGAACATGCCTCGCGTGGGTTCACACCGAGAGATGTCCAAGCCATTCTCCGCACCTTGTCGACGCAACGTGCCGCGGCCTTGACTTCTACGCCCCAAGATACGGACGGTGGGCGCGCCGTCCGTTTGCGGTTGATCACTCCCGGCGCGAAATCCTTGCTTGTCGTCCCGCTTCGCCACTTCAATAGCGTCTATGGTTGCCTGGTCATCGGACGGAAGGAGGGTACGGCGTTCTCCAAGAAGGACAAGTCCCACTTAGAACAGATGTGCGACGGCATGACCAAGGCGCTGGATCGCGAAGGGCTCTTCAATACCAACGTGGTGTTGAGTCGTTCCAACGTTACCCAGGAGCCTGTTCCTTCTCAGCAAACCGGAGCGGACCTGTTTCTGCCGATGACCAAGCACTTTTCGCCCGAGCTCCAAGAAAAGATCGAGGCGGTCTTGACTGAAGTTCACCAATACGTGTCGTATGACCGCGCTTGGGCCTGCTACTACGACCCGCTGGCGGGAAATGTCGAGGTACTGGGCATCGCCGGCGACGTGAAGACAGATCCAAAAGACGCCAAAAAAGATTTAAAACCCGGTCAGCGCTTGACCCTTGACAGTTCAGCGGCAGGATGGGCCGTCCGCCACCGCAAGCCTCGCGTCGATCACGATCTGGCCTCCACCCAGGGGCGCTTTCTCGATCATAAACACCTCTTCAAGGACCGGTTTCAGTCGTCACTCGTCATCCCCTTCTTCGTCAAAGGCCAGGTGGGCGGGACGCTTACGCTGGGATCGAAAGACCCACAACGGTATCAGACCACCGATGCCCGGACGCTGGAGCCTATTATTCTCAAGCTTGCGGAACTCTTGCAGGCACCGGCGCCGGAGACTGTCGCTCCTTCTCCGACGGACGACGTGGGGACGCCGGGCTCACGACCGCCCGTGGCAGCCCCGTCTGAGCCCATCATTCGAAAGCAAGAGCGCCAGGCCGCGATCGGCGAATTCAGCGCCTTTATGGCGACGGAAATTCGAGAACCGCTCGCGTCTATTCGCTCGCAACTCGAAGAAGTGACCGGTGAAGGCATCCTCGACTTCGATCCACAGACCCGTGTCGAAAATGCGATGCGCGATTTGATGCGAATTGAAGCGATTTTAAATGAGATTCTCGACTTCGCGAAGCCGCTGGAACTCAGCCGCCATTTGTGCCGTATTCCGGAGGTGCTCGAGAGCGCTCTTGTCGTGGTCGGAACGGACCTGGAAGCCACCCGTATTCAAGTCACCAAAGACTATGCCAATGTCATCGCGCCGGTGCGCGGCGATGAAGCCAAACTTCAACAGACGTTTTTGAGCATCTTCCGGAACGCCTGCGAGGCTATGTCTCCGGGCGGCCATCTCGACATCCAAGTCACCCAACACCGCGCCGGACGAGGGCTCGAGGTTCAAATCCTCATCAAGAACGATGGGGTTCCCATCCCGGCTGAAATCGTCGACAAAGTCTTCGAGCCCTTTTTCACCACCAAGCGCTCGGGGACCGGCCTGGGTCTTTCCAGTGTGAAGAAAATCGTCGAGGAACACGGGGGAACCATTGCAATCGGCAGTGCCCCTGGTGAAGGCACCACGGTTACCATTCGCCTTCCTGGTGTCAGTCGCGGACCGGCGTTTCGGCACCGTGGCCGTGGCCGGCGCCCCCCAAGGCGACCGAGCTGAAATATTCGTCTTTATCTCATCCTCCATCGCATGGTCTGCCGTCAGTCGCGACACGACAAGAGTCGAATCGATAACATTCATTCTCTAGGGGTCCGTTTGACAGAACGGCCCTCCATCGCTATGATTCAGGCCTCAGATATGGTCATACGAAATGGAATGCTCTCAACACTTGATTTCAACCATCGTCATAGCTCAAAAGGGAGAATGCGTATGAAACTTCTTACCGGTGCAGTTGCGACAGTCTCCTCGATCCTGCTTGCATGCTCGGTAGCGTCGGCCAACCCGGCGCTGCTGCCCAAACATGACGGCTACCCCATGAAGAACGACGGCAGTCCCGTGAACGGTCAGCCGACCGCCAACGATCCCGGCCAAAAGGATGCTCACGGAACGTCCACGCTGTTGAGATCAGCGGAGTCCGTCCAGAATGCCGAACAGAAGCTGGTAAAGACCGACAACGCGCGAATCACGGAAGGGCACGGTGCCGGAAGGCTTCCGAATGTGGAGGGGCCTCAGATCCAAATTGCTCCGCCGGTCACCTCCGCCACCAAGATCACCGGCGATCGCCAGATCGACTAGCTTTTCCCACAATGAGGGGGGAATCTTTCGAAGATTCCCCCCCAATCAGCCTCCTCGTTCTTTTGCCTATCCAGCAAAGGTTGTCTCTTAGCCATCCCCGCACAAACGAAACCGCCAGGGTTTTTTCGCCCATATCCCCGCATAGTCGACACCGATTCGCGGAAACGTGCCGACTTGCTCGCTGGAAACCCGCGCGCCGCGATCTTCGAACCAGAGAGATCGCCCCCTCGTCAGGTCGAGTCGATTCAAGGACCGATCGATCGCTAGTACACGGCAGAGCTTTCCTGGCCCGTCAATCAACTCACCGTCGACTTCAATCGCTCGAATAAGTACCGCCGCGGGAAACTCCATCCGCTCCGTCACCACATTCAGCATGTGGTACATGCCGTAAATGAGGTAGACATACGACATCCCGGGAGGACCGAACAAAACCTCTGTTCTTGTGGTTCTACCTTTCGAGGCATGACAGGCCTTGTCCTGACAGCCGACATACGCTTCGACCTCGATGATTTTTCCTGTCATCCGTCCCCTTCCGTTCTCACGCACCACATACTTACCGACCAGCGACCGAGCCACGGTCAGCGTAGGACGATTGAAGTATCTCTTCGAGAGGATATTGTCGGCCATTCCAGTGGGTTCAAGTCCTTACCAGCCGAGGACATACGCGAAGATCAACGGCGCAACGATTGTGGCATCGGATTCGATGATGAATTTCGGCGTCTCCACGCCCAATTTCCCCCATGTGATTTTTTCGTTCGGGACGGCTCCGGAATACGATCCGTAACTGGTGGTCGAATCGCCGATCTGACAAAAATATCCCCAGAGCGGGACCTGCTCTTTTCGAAGGTCCTGACTCAGCATGGGAACCACACAGATGGGGAAATCGCCGGCAATCCCCCCTCCGATTTGGAAGAATCCGAATGAATGTTCGCGCGCCGCCTTCAAATACCATTCGGCCAAGTGCATCATGTATTCGACGCCGGATCGCACCGTGTGGACATTCTTGATGGTCCCTGTCAGGCAGTGCGCCGCATACATATTGCCCAGAGTGGAATCTTCCCAGCCTGGAACAAACATCGGAAGGTTGCGCTCTGCAGCCGCACACATCCAACTGTCGGTCGGATCGATCTGATAACTCTCTTTGAGCGTGCCTTTGACTAAGAGGCGATAGAGAAACTCGTGCGGAAATACCCTCGCGCCCCCCCGATCCGCCGCCATCCATTCAGTCGCCACCGCGGCCTCGATGCGCCGCATCGCTTCGGCTTCCGGAATGCAGGTGTCGGTAACCCGATTCAGGTGCCGATTCAATAAGGCTTGTTCGTCCTGCGCCGTCAGTTCCCGATAGCGAGGGATACGCTCGTAATGTTTTTGCGCCACAAGGTTGAATAAATCCTCTTCAAGATTGGCGCCGGTGCAGCAAATCGCATGGACTTTGTCTCGGCGTATCATTTCGGCCAGCGACAACCCCAGCTCGGCTGTGCTCATCGCGCCGGCCAGCGTCACCAGCATGTGCCCACCCTTGTCCAGATGAGCCCTGTAGGCATGCGCCGCGTCTTTCATCGCCGCGGCATTGAAATGTCGATAATGATGGTCGATGAATTGCGAAATGGAAGTCGGTTTCATATGAAACTCCTTGCGTTGGAAACTGTCGTTAGGTAGTACAGCCGTCCCCCCACCGGCCCTCTCCTCCTCACTATAACGCAACAGTATATCCTATCGTCTCTTTAAAAATGCCAGGCAACCCCGCCCATGAATGTACGTGGGTTCCCCGGTACGAAATGGATGCCGTTCACGCCGGCCGGTTCGGTCTGCAGTCTCGATTCGAACGCAAAGATCGCTTGCTCCCAGTCCGTGTCGAACAGATTTTGAACGAAATAAAACGCTTCCAAGCGGCCATAGGGCAGCTTGATCGGCACGCGATACCGCTGAGTCCAATCAAAGACGATCCACGAAGGGGATTTGATGCTCCGATCCTCGATGAGGGGCCGGACACCCAAATACGTCGCCTGCAATTGAGAAATCAGACCTTCAGGCCATTTCAAAATGGCGGCGCCATAGGCCGTGAACTCCGGGGCCAATGGGATCGCCTCGCCCGTGCGGAATTTGGCCTGCGTCCAGGTAAAACTGCCGTTCACATACAGCGGCCCCCATACCTGGCCGCGTGCAGCCACTTCAAACCCTTGTCGCCTGCTTGGTCCACGACTCTCCGTCGTGCCTTCGTCACCCACGAGCACCAGCTCGGATTGAAGGTCGATTCGCCATGCCGTGACGGTCAATTCGAGCCCCTCAGGTCCCCAGGGTTTCGATCGGATCCCCACCTCATAGTTCCGGGATCGAGCGAGCGGAGCAGACCCGATCTGCACCGCCGATCGCGCATCGTTGCTGTGGAAGCCTTCTCCGTAGTTGACGAACAACTCGGTTTTGCCCCAAGGGCCCAGGATCATGCTCATCTTGGGCAAGAGAATGCCGGAACTGGTGTGCCCCTCCGGCCGCAACGTGCAGGTCGCGCACAGATTGCGCACATCGAACGTAAACGTTTCCCACCGCAACCCGCCTACGAATCGAACCCATGAAGCAGGCTGCACCTCGCCTTTGATATAGGGCGCATAGGAAGCGGACAGCACATCGCTGTAGACCGTCGTGCCGGTCCCTGCCCGTTTCGTTTGCGTCCCCAGCCTTGGATGGATGTCATCCACTCGGGCTTGAACTCCCACCGTTCCGATGGTCGGCATTCCAAAAAAGTCCCAGCGTTGCTTGTATCCGATATCGCCTCCGTACATGACGCGTCGATCGGCTTGCTGAATGCCGTCGCCGTTGACGGGATCATTGAGGAAAAATGTAAAATTCGTGAACAGGTCCAGCCGATAATACTGACCGTACGCATCGGCAAAGAACTGGCCGTTGGTCGTCGTGTCGTAGTGATAATTCATGACGCCGGTCGCCCGGAGAGTCGATCCGCCTTCCGTGGGATCGATCGCGCCGAAACGGCCCAGCGTGCCGGCATCGACCGCCCGCAGCGGAATTTCGCCGGACGCATTCCATTTGGCTTTCTGAAAGGTCCCCTTGAGGCTGAATTCGTCTCGTCCCGTGAAACTGGTGGTCAGCTTCCCCAAGACATTGGTGCGGAGGTATCGATTATCATGTTCGAACGGGCCGTTGGTATAGTAATTCTCAACGGCGAACAACGTGCGAACCTTGTCCTTTGTCGGAGAGAACATCAAGAGATATCGCTGCGTATCGAACTGACCGCCGGTCGCCTGAACAATCCCTTCTTGCACCACTTGTCTCGTTCTAAAATTGATGGCCCCCGCCGTCGCGAAATCGCCGATCTCCGGGAGATAGGCGCCTTTGGAGACATCGACACCTTCAATCGTTTCCGGGATGATGAAGTTCAAATCGGCATACCCTTGCCCATGCGCATGGGTCCGCAAATTGATCGGCATCCCGTCCGTGAAGAAGGCGACATCCGTTCCATGATCGGCATCGAAACCTCGGAGGAAATATTGGTCGGCCTTTCCCGCTCCTCCGGAATGCTCCACCGCCACCATACCTGGAATCAAGCGAAGGACTTGAGCCGGTCTCCCCTGGGGCTGGAGCACAATTTCCTTGTCCGGGATGAATTGTTGAGAGGAGGCGGCCACCGGTTTTTCACCGATGACGGCGACTTCGGGCACTTCCAGGACAGGCTCGTCCGGGTCATGGGCTTGGACCTTTTCCCCAAAACTGAGGGCGACTGCAAGGGCCACTACAAATGTCATTGCACGTGTCATGTCCACAATTCCTCGTCATGAATGTTGTGGACGGATGAGACGCCCACGATGATCTCCCGACAGCCGACTCATCGACCGCCGCAGACCCTCGTGGCCCCGCAACTCAGAACGAAATGGGAATGCTGTTAGGCTTGGCAGGTTGCCTGTACGGCAATACGGACGCGTGAGAAGCACTCGTCTATCAACGTCTCCATCGTGCGGCCTTCAGTCCCCACGATTTCTACCCGAGCCCGATTCAGCGGCAACAGCACCTTCTTGGCCTTCGCCTCAAGAATCGTTTTGGCCACTTCCGGCGTGACTTCACCCAACATCGCACCAGGCAACACCATGTTCAACGAGGCCACAATGACATCGGCCGTCGGCACCAGCTTGGAGATCGCCTCGACTCCTGCTGCGACCTGTTCAGCCCCGGCCTCCCTCATCGCCGCAGCGGCGGCAAGGTTGGTTCCCAACGCCAGGATCTGGCAATCGAGATGTAAGGTATCCCGCAACCCCGACACCAGCCGGGAACCCAATCCTCCGCCGCGCCCGTCGATGACACACACACGCATGTGCTTACACCAATCCTTTGCCGGTCGTAGTCATGGTCAATTTGCCGTGCTTGACGCCTTTCACACTCACAAGGGCATCGGCGACCTTTCTTATTTCAGAGCCCTTCCCTTTCACCACCAACACTTCAAGACAATGGTCATGGTCGAGATGCACGTGCATGCCCGACAAAATTTGCGCATGGTAGTCGTGTTGAATATCCGTCAATTTACTGGTCAGGTCCCGCACATGGTGGTCGTACACGAATGTGATCGTGCCGACCGTTTCCTTATTCTCATCCCATTCTTGACCGACTAGATTGTTGCGGATGAGATCGCGCAACGCTTCCGAGCGATTCGTATACTTGCGCCGCTCAATATGGCGATCGAAGGTGTCCAACAGATGGTGATCGAGGGACACACCGAAACGCACCAACTTTTTCACGCCTTTTCCCTCCTCTTGCGAGTGACACGAATTGGAATTTAGTAGCACAGTAATTTTTTAAAATCAATCGCCGGCGCTCACATCTAATCGCCTTACGGCAATTCGGTGATGATTGGATTTACGAGGCGCGCGGCGATGAATAAAGAGCGCCACCTCTGTGCCCGCCGGCGAGTCGGTGAGCCGGCAATGTCTTACGCCTGCGGACAGGCGCGGGTCGGTGAGCGTCCGGTTGCCTTACGGCGAGCGTCTCCCAATTTTCCCGCTATCGCAGCATTTCGTTTTGCGGTGAAGAGGTCACGAGCAGCAGACATCCTTCGTCCGTCGACGTATCGTGATGCACGGTCCCGGTTTCGGCACGATGATAGTCTCCAACCCCCATTTCACGGCCGGCAATACGGCATCCGCCTTCGAGGACATAGAGCTCTTCCACTGCGGTATGACGGTGCGGGGCATAGCTGGTGCCGGGTGCAAAACGGAGGACCGTGGTGGTCCTTCCGGAAATCGGATCAAAGGAGAGCAACTTGGCCATGACGCCCGGAGCGATTCCCCGCCAGGTTCCCTCCGACGCTTTGATGAAGGTCAGTCCC
>JAICUC010000240.1 GCA_025936075.1 Nitrospira sp.
AGTTATGCGTAACACATTGCGTCGAGATAATCTGTGCTCATGGCTACTCGCGGCCGGTGTTCTGGTCGCCTGGTGCCGTCACCGCACCACCAGGCGCAAGACGGTGATGACGGTGAATGACAAGTGGCTTCGTGCGCTCAATTATGCGCATTCTGACGTGTTGACGAATAACCACGCTCCTCACCGCGCGACAGTTGCTTGTCGCGTTCGTGAATGATTTGTGCCGCGTCTGGCGCTGGTGTTCCCGGAATCGATAAGTTGAATGTTCGTGATCGCTCCACAATTCACACAGCGGGAACCCAAACATTGCCACGCAAAGTGGTCTGTGGCGCCGTAGAAATAATCATGAATTTTAAATCCACCGCATCGTTCACAAACCATGGCAGTACTCCTTTGGTTGATTGTGAAATGACATGTCTCCTCATTGAGTCGAGCATGTATCTGCTGCCTAAGCACGAACACTGCCAGACGGACGCGTCGAGCGAAGCTATTGAGAAATCAGTATTTCAAGCATGCCGCTTGGCTACAGGTCCCCTCCGACGAACGAGACAACTTGTTCCTGCTCATCGACGACATGTCGTGAGCCATCTTGATCGGTACGACGATGGCGCTGCAGCCTTTGTCGAGTGTGCCCGTACAATGCCCATAGATCGACAGATCGACCTCGTGCGAAGAGCGCGACAATGGCATGCCATTGCTATAAATGGAGTGAAATATGCCCCATCCCACTATTTTGATCGTGGATGATGACGCCGAAACACAGGCGTTGCTTCGAGATGCGTTGTTGAAAGAAGAGTACGGCGTCGATACGGCGGCCGATGGAAAGATTGCCTTGGATATGGCCGCTCGGCAGGCGCCTGATCTCGTGATATCCGACATCAATATGCCGGGACTCGACGGCCTCGGTCTCCTTGGGGAGTTACGTTCTCGCGGACACGACATGCCCGTCATACTCATGACGGCCTACGGAAGCCTGAAGACCGCGGTGGACGGCATCCGAGCAGGGGCGTTCGACTACCTGAGCAAACCGTTCATCATGGACGATGTACGGTTGGTGGTCCATCGGGCGCTCGAACATACCCAGCTATCCCGGCAGAACCAGCAACTCAAAGAACAGCTTCGCGATCGTTATCGGTTTGACAATCTCGTCGGCAGCAGCCCGGCCGTCGTGTCCGTTTACAAATCCATCGCGCGGGTGGCTCAAACGGACAGCACGGTATTGCTGGATGGTGAAAGCGGAACCGGCAAAGAACTCATCGCCCGGGCCATTCATGTGAACAGTGCGCGTAGTGCCGGTCCCTTCGTGACGGTCGATGGTGGAGCATTGACCGAAACGTTGCTCGAATCCGAACTGTTCGGGCACGAACGAGGCGCGTTCACCGGCGCGGTGGGCTCCAAGAAGGGTTTGTTGGAGAAAGCCCATCTCGGCACCTGTTTCCTTGACGAAGTGGCCGATCTCTCGCCGGCGCTGCAAGGGAAATTGCTTCGTGTCATTCAGGAAAAAGAATTCCGACGCGTCGGCAGTACCATGACCACGACCATCGACGTACGCATTATTGCCGCATCAAAAAAAGACCTGAGCTCACTCGTGCAGGCAGGAACGTTTCGCGAAGACCTGTATTATCGGTTGAATGTGGTGACGATACGGATCCCGCCGTTACGGGAGCGTATGGAAGACGTGCCGCTCTTGGCGCAACATTTCGTGCAGATCTATGGTTCTTCCAAACCGAAGCCGGTCACGGGAATGTCGGCCGACGCCATCTCGGTTCTGACCCGATACTGGTGGCCTGGAAACGTGCGGGAACTCGAACACGCCATTGAGCGAGCGGTCGCCCTCACTCCGCATCCCATTATTTATCCCGAAGACCTTCCGCATGCCGTGCATACGGCAACGGTGCAGACGGCGGCTCAAGCGCAAGGATGGGTCACTTTGGAAGAATTGGAACGAGAGCATATCGTACGAGTCCTGAAGCACCATCATCAAGATCTGGGTCGATCGGCTGCGATTTTGGGGATTCATCGAAAGACGTTGTTACGCAAACTACGGCAATACGGTCTTGCAAACGGGCAGCGGACAAAGTATCTGCCGCCGGACATCTTGTCTACGCCGGTGCACAGCGAGCCGTCTCACGAAATGTCCAATCCGCAAGAATTGGACTCATCACGCTTCTAGGTCGGTGGACTGTTCTTTGCTTGACCTTGGGCGAGATAACAGTGTCGGCTAAAAGAACGACAACGCCGTTGTCACGCGGGAGGGTGTGAGATGGATGGATATGGGAAACGGGCATTGATCATCGATGACAATGAGGACATCCTGCATCTGACCGGAATAACCCTGATGGATCACGGCTATAATGTCTACACAGCTTCCGACGGCTTCGGAGGGTCGGAACAGATGAAAAAAAGACGGTATGACGTCGTGCTGGTGGACTATCACATGCCGCGGCTTAACGGCCTGCAATTTATCGGGATGTGCCACATGATGTGGCCCGGGACCCCCATTATTCTGATGTCGGTCGATACCTATGTGACCGATCATCCTGATCTTGCCGAAGGCATCTTCGGGTGTATCGCGAAACCGTTTGAACTCCCTCGATTGATTGAACTCGTGAATCAGGCCTGTCACAACCTTCCGCAAACAGAGGAATTCGAGCCTTGCAAAGTGAAGACAACCGGTCCACGATCTTTTCCATTACAAAGCCATCTTCAAGCGACGAGGGCGGTTCCACTCACCAATTAAGACTCCGCACTCATGCACACGACGGGTGTTTTTAGGCGGTATGACATCTCCTCTCGTACGAATCGGCGATCTTGAGCTCAACCAAGACCTCGACCTACAGCGAAAAACCTGGACCGTACAGCGCATCGGTTGGGGCGGCATGGCCCTGATCGTCGTGGCGGCGTTGGCTGGTGTGTTTGGGAGCGGACCCTTGACACACACGGAAGTTATGGACAATTCGCAAACCTTTCGGCTGTTGTACGATCGTTTCGGGCGCTATGAGGGCGAATTGGTCTTGCAGCTCGTGCTGTCGCCCGAAACGACAACGTCGAACCGAGTAACCGTCGAAATCGATCGGACGTACTGGACCAGCCATGCCGTCGAACACATCACTCCCGAACCTCTCATCTCAAGCATCGGCATCGACGGATTCCTGTATACGTTTAAAACCGACGCGCCGTCTACGCCGTCGGTCATCGTCTTCCGCCTGCGACCAAAGTCCATCGGCGCGATCGACGGTCGCATTCGCGTCAACAATGCCGGTCCACTCCGATTCCATCAATTCATGTTTCCCTAGGGCCGGTCTTCATTGATTAACCAGGGAGGTTCCGTATGGAAACGGTTTTGCGGGCGCTGACCATTTACCTCGTGTTGTTGTTGGTTCTTCGGCTGGCCGGTCGCCGCACCCTTATGCAGATGACGAGCTTTGATTTCGTCTTGCTGCTGATCATCAGCGAAGCCTGCCAAAATGCCATGCTGGGCGACGACTATTCGATCACGGCCGGTGTATTGGCCATCGTGACTCTGGTCGGAGCGGATATTTTGCTCTCTTATTGGAAACATCGCTCGGCGGCGACGGAACGGTGGTTGGATGGCCTGCCGATGATTATCGTTGAAAACGGCATTCCTCTGAAGCCGTTGATGGACCGGGCGCGAATCGACGAGGAGGATGTGCTGGCGGCCGCGAGGCAAGGCCCTGGGATCGAGCGTATGGATCAAATCAAATATGCCGTCTTGGAGGTAAGCGGGGGAATTTCGGTCATTCCCAAACATTCGTGACGTGATGAAGTTATGGCAGATAGCTCACGAGTCAACCGCCCATACTATCGAAAACCATACCGGAAAACGTCTTGCGCATCACACACCGGTCGCGGGAACCGTGTACCGTTCCTCAATGGCGGAACGTATCATCTGTCGGCTGCGCTCGGCGCTGATGGACGGCTGTTGTTCAATCCTCCGAACGGTATCGGCCAAATGAGAATCCTTAATGCCCTCCGACATCCATTTACTGTAATCCCCCTGTCGAAGATGGTGCAACCACGTCTTCTCATCGACGCCCTCCGCGAGTTGCATGAAGAGAATGAGATTGTGCGCGCGTAAGTTCAGCAGATTGTCCGGACCCCGAAAAAAAAAGCTTCGATCTTCCGGCAACTCGCCTTCGGCATATTTCCGGCGATGGCGCTGACGGTCTGCTTCACAGGGAGCTATGCGCAATGTGCTCGGCAAGCCGGTAGACCGTCGATCCCAAAAGACCGCTTCACCATGATCGAGCGGTGTCGATTCTACCTTCGGCAAAGGCAGGTCAACCGTGCGACAAAATCCCGCGATCGTACCGGCAGGATCATCGCCTAAGGCCACCACCACATCCACCGGAAGAAGCACCGATTTCGCGACATGGTCCGGGTGCACGGTGACATACACCATGCCGGTCAAATCTTTTGCCAGTACAGCTTGCACCGGTTGCCAGTCGCGAGGCAGTAAATGGTGCGTTTCGTCGACGAGAATCCAATGGGGCCGACCGGATTTGGCCCGACGCTCCTGAAGGGCTGGCAAGAGAGCGAGGAAAAAGGCCGGACGATCTTGTAACGGCAAACCCACGAGATTGACGACCAAATTCGTGTCCGGACTTTCCAGCGCGGTCAGAATCTCCGTCATTCCAGGTCCCCGTTGCGGAGTCCCAAACATGACCGCTCCCGCAAACCCTTCGTAGTCTCCTTCGGGGTCGATGACACAAATCTGGTACCCTTGCTCTATCACACGCTCAAGAATTCCGGTGGCCAACGTCGATTTGCCGCTTCCCGACGAGCCCGCCAGCAACAAGTTGAGTCCCGTGGCGGGTATCGACACCTCCTCACCGGTCCGGCGCATACCGATGAGGACATTGCGGCGGCTCGAGCTGAACGGAGACACGGTAAGATCGTGCGCCACGAGCTCATCAATGACTTCGACGACTCCCTGTCCAGCCTCACCGACGGTGACCCAATCGGCGATGTCTTTGAGTGTCTGGACGGCGTTCGCTACGGCCACCGCATATTCACAGTGATTGAGCAAGGCATGATCATTTTCCGCATCCCCGATCGCCACGACGTTGCGCGGCGATAAGCCTATCTCTTGTAATGCGGCCACAAGACCGCTGGCTTTGTTGATACCGGACGGAACAACCATGACGGAGTCACGATTGAAAATAACTTGCAGTTCAAGACCCAAATCTCGAATGACCTCGAGCAGCGTGACCTCATGCGGCCGAACCGTACCCACGATGGAGTTTCCGAACGAGAGCTCAGGAACCCCCCGGCGGCGCAACTCGTCGATGAACGCCCGAGGAATCGGAGGGGCCAACATCGTATGTTCGCGTGTCGCGGGGCGATAGAGCAGGCCGCCGTTGTCTGCGACGACTCGTTCGCACAGCCCGATTTCGGGAAAGACGTCCAGGATATCCGGCAGCTGGCGTCCAGTGACCAGAATGATTTTCCGTCCGGATTGGATGAGGCGCTCAAGGGCGGCGATCGTCTTGCGTTCCACCCGGCCATCGACGGCCAGCGTGTTATCGTAATCCGACGCTACGGCAACATATCTCATAGGTGTTCGGACATATGACGAGCACGCGTCATTTTCGGTAGAGTGATACCTACACGGACTGTTTGCCGACGCCGA
>JAICUC010000250.1 GCA_025936075.1 Nitrospira sp.
GGCGCCCGTCGATGCTGTAGACGATCTGCAACGATCCATCCGGTTCCGCCTCTCCCGTCCGCGCCTCCAACCATCTCATAAAGCCCACCGCCTCGTCGGTAAATCCGATCCGCAGGAAGCCGTACAGAGTGAAGGCGGCATCCCGAATCCACGTATAGCGATAATCCCAGTTTCGGACTCCACCGAGCGTTTCGGGCAAGCTGCACGTCGGAGCGGCGATGATGGCGCCGGTCGGTTCGAAGGTCAGCAGTTTCAGGGTGAGCGCCGACCGGTAAACCATCTCCCGCCAACGACCGGCGTAGGTGCATTTGGACAGCCAGCGCCGCCAATAGTTCACCGTCTGTTCGAAGAGTTCGTCCGCTTCACCTATTGATGGACAGGGACCGCAGCCCTCATCGGGTTGAACGCCTTCAAGCACGAACACCGCCGATTGCTCCTCGCGCAGAACAAAGACAGCCGTCGCGCCGCAGTCGTCCACCGTGAGCGGAATATCCGTCGCGAGGCTGAGACTCAGGCCGGCAGAATGGAACTTCGCTCCCTGTTTAGAAAGGACGGTGTCATGGGCCGCCCGCGCATAATCAAACGCGGGATAGCATCGCATGCGAAACTCCATGCTTCCCTGCGTCACCCTCACCCTCCGCACCAGCGAATGTCGCCATGCGGATTCGCTCGACAGGCCGGGTGGCATGAAATCTACGATTTCGGCGATCCCGTCCGGCGAATTGAAGCGCGTCATCAGAATGTTCGTGTCCGGCCAATAGAACTGTTTGGTCTTCACACTCTCGTGCAGGGTGGCAATCTCGAAACGGCCGCCTTTCTCGTGATCCAGAATGGCCGCGAATACACTGGGGGAATCGAAGTGCGGAAAGCAGAACCAATCGATGGATCCCGTCATACTGACGAGCGCGGCGGTGCGCATGTTGCCGATGATGCCGTAATTCTCGATCGGTTGGTAACTCATCGGCTTCGTCTCAAAGAATCGCCGGAGTTTGTTCGAATACCCATAAAGGGACCTATCCTTCCTCGATCATGGAGCAGTTTCTGCCATCTAGCCGACATGTGCGCGCGGTGTCTTGCCCCTCCAGAGGTTATAGACAGAACGGCTTGACCGACTCAAGCCCCCCAATTGCTTCCCGCCACGCACGATGGGTTGACTGTCGACTCTGTACCGATTTGTTTCGGGCTTCGCAAAACTCAACGTCGCAGGCGTTTCTCCACAATTGAAATATTCACCAGAATGATGTTCGGGCGGGGTAACCGGCGCCGGCCGAATTAGTTCTTCCCGGTTTTCAAAGCTTGGACAGCCGATTGTTGTCGGCTATGGTCGCTGGGCGACCATCCGCCGCCCAAGGCTTTGTAGAGCTGGACTACCGAGGTCAGATACAGGCGGCGAGTCGTCGCGAGGGCCAATTCCGCGTCGAACAGGTTCCGTTGCGCGATCAGGACGTCCAAATAGTTTGCGAGACCGCCCTTGTACCGGAGATTCGCGAGACGAAGGGCCCTTTTCAACGCATCGACCTGTTTCTCCTGAGCAGCCGCCTGCTCGCGTGCCATCGCAACTCCCGCCAGCGCGTCTTCAACTTCTTTGAATGCGACGAGGATCGTTTGCTTGTATTGCGCGACCGCTTGCCTGGCTTGAGCTTCAGCGGCATCCTGTTGAAACCCGAGACTCACGGCGTTCAGCAGGGGGCCGGTCAGAGTCGGACCGAGGACTCCGAAATCTCCTCCGGGCATGAAGAGTTTGGACACGCTCGGATTCGCGGTCCCGAGCAGTCCTGTGAGAGAAATTTTTGGAAATCGGTCGGCTTTGGCCGCTCCGATCCTGGCCGTCGCCGCGGCCAACTGCTGCTCAACCTGCACGATATCCGGCCGTCGCTGCAGCAATTCGGAGGGGAGACCGGCCGGCACGACCGGCGGCACGACCTGGTCGGTCAACGATTGTCCTCTGGGGATCTGATCGGGATTCCTCCCTAACAGCACACTCAACTCGTTTTCCTTTTGGATCATTTGGCGTTTGAGATCCGCGATGCGGGCGGCCGCGTTTTCCCGCTCGGCTTGGAATTGTTCGACGTCCAGTCCGTGAATCAATCCCTGCCGATGTCGGGCCTGACTAATGCGCACGGACTCATCCCATGCCCGCAAGGTCCGCTCGGAAATTTCCAATTGCAGGTCGAACTGCCGAAGTTCGAAATAAGCCTGAGCGACCCCGCCGACCAATTGCAAGACAAGCGCGCGCCGATTCTCTTCCCGAGCCAACAAATCGCCGCGGGCTGCTTCATTCGAGCGCCGGATCCGTCCCCAGACATCAATCTCCCATGCAAGATTACCCTGCAGGTAGTAATTAAACGGGTTGGGAAATCCAGGAAACCGGACTCCTCCGCGTCTCACAAGAGGACCGTAGGCCGTGCCTGTCCCCTGAGGGATATAGTCGATCCTCGCGATGAACAGTCGAGCCTCATACTCCTCGATCGTCGCGACCGTGCGTTCAAGATCTTTATTCTCCGCCACCGCAATGCGGATGAGCTTCTGAAGTTCTTCATCCTGATAGAGTTCCCACCACGGCATATTGGCAAGAGACGGCAAATCAGCGGCCTCCTTGGCCATGCGGAATGAATCTTCCGCAGGAATATCGGGGCGGGAATAATCGGGCCCCACCGCGCAGGCGACCAGAAGTCCTGACATCAAGACCAATGCGAGTCTCGGCATGTCAACGTCCTCGTTGCGGGGACACCGACTCCAGTCCGGTACGGTCTTCTCCGACTCTGTCTCGTTGGACAGGCCCGGTACCCGGCTTTCCCAGCATTCGGATCAGTACGAAGAACAAGGGAACAAACAAGACGGAAAGAATCGTCGCGGCGATCATCCCTCCGAACACGCCCGTACCGATCGAATGCCGGCTGGCCGCCCCTGCTCCACTGGCGACCACCAAGGGCACCACGCCGAGAATAAACGCCAATGAGGTCATGAGGATAGGGCGGAACCGAAGCCGCGCCGCCTCGCTCGCCGCATCCCGCAATGGGAGGCCGTGCTCGTACCGCTGATTCGCAAACTCCACGATGAGAATGGCATTTTTGGCCGACAATCCGATGAGCGTGACGAGGCCGATCTGGAAATAAATATCGTTGGTCATCCCCGACAGCCACACCGCCGACAAGGCGCCAAACACGCCGAACGGCACGGCTAAGATCACGGCAAACGGCACCGTCCAGCTCTCGTATTGAGCGGCCAGCACCAGGAACACCATGAGCAAGCCGAATCCGAACGCGACGACCGACTGCGATCCCGCCTTGTGTTCCTGATAGGAAATCCCGCTCCAATCGATATCGAACCCCTGAGGGGTCAAGACTTCTTTCGCGACCCGCTCCAACGCATCGAGCGCCTGGCCTGAGCTGTAGCCCGGCGCCGCTGAACCCAGGACAAGGGCGGTATTGAATCCATTGAAATGGGTGACGGGATCGGGCCCGCTGGAATAGGTCGTCGAGACGACGGTGTCCAGCGGAATCATCGATGCCCCTCGACCAGTCATTGCCCGAACGTAGATTTTGGCGATATCGGCTGGGCGCGATCGATACTGGGGCTCCGCTTCGGTCTGGACCCGATAGACACGGCCGAATTTCACGAAATCGTTGATGTAGAGGTTGCCGAAATAGGCCTGAAGCGTGTCGAACACTTCGGAGATCGGCACACCGAGCGCCTTGGCCCTCTCCCGATTGATCTTGGCGTGCACGCGTGGCGCGCTCACGCGAAAACTGGTGCTGACCGCCCCGATCGCCGGGTCCTGCCTTGCCTTTTCGACGAACTCCTGAGCGACCGCGCCGAACTGCTTAAAATCTCCGCCGCTCGGATCCTGTAATTGCACGGAAAAGCCGCCGGTGGCGCCCAGGCCTCGAATCGAGGGAGCGTTAAACGCCAGAATCAGCGCGCCGGGAATCTTCGCAAACTCTCCGAACGCGCCCCCGATGAGCGCCTTGACATGGTCCTGCCGGTTCTTCCGTTCGTCCCAGTGCTTGAGGGGCGCAAAAAGGGTCGCCGTATTGGTTCCTCTGGTATTGAAAACGAAGTTCTGTCCCGACAACGCTTGTGTTCCATAGATCGCGGGCAGGGTATGGTAGTACTGTTCGATTCGATCGACGACTGCGTCCGTCCGTTTTTTCGATGCCCCATCCGGCAGCTGAACGACGGTAATAAAGTATCCCTGGTCTTCTTCCGGCAAGAAGGCCGAAGGAATACCGGCAAACAGTTTGACCGCGACACCGATCACGACCGCGCACAGCGCGAGTGAGAGGACCAGATGTTTCAACGTGAAACCCACGCTTGTCGAGTACCGAATTTGAACCCACTCGAACAGCCGGTTAAAGAGTCCGAAAAAGCCTTTGCGTGACCCATGGCTCGGCTTCAGCACGAGGGCACAGAGAGCCGGACTCAGCGTCAGTGCGACGAACCCCGAGATCGCGACGGAGACCGCGATCGTAATCGCAAACTGCTTGTACAATTGGCCGGTAATGCCTCCGAGGAACCCCACCGGCACAAAGACCGCGCACAGCACCAGCACGATGGCGATCACGGGGCCGGCCACCTCCTCCATGGCCTTCTTGGCCGCATCCTTCGGGGACAGCCCCCCCTCCATGTGGCGCTCCACGTTTTCCACGACCACAATGGCGTCATCCACCACAATCCCGATGGCGAGCACCAGGCCGAAGAGAGTGAGGGTATTGATGGAGAACCCGAGAGCCGCCATCCCCGCAAAGGTCCCGATCAGCGAGACCGGGACCGCCGATACCGGAATCAATGTGGCGCGCCAGCTTTGAAGAAAGAGGTACACCACCAAGATAACCAAGACCATGGCTTCTCCCAAGGTCTTGATCACTTCCTTGATGGAGACGTCGACAAAGCGTGTCGTGTCGTAGGGAATGTCATACGTGACGCCGGGTGGAAAGATCTTGCTGAGTCTCTCCATTTCCGCGCGAATTTCCTTGACGGTGTCGAGGGCGTTGGCGCCCGGTAAGAGAAACGTGAGGAGCAGCGCGGTGGGTTTGCGGTTATAGCGGCCTTCGAGCACGTAGGATTGCGCGCCCAACTCAACCCGCGCGACGTCTTTGAGACGAACCATCGATCCGTTCGGCAGAGCTCGAACGATCATGTTCTCGAATTCATGCACGTCGGACATGCGTCCGTCGGCGAAGAGCGGGAGAGTGAGCTCCGTGGAGATCGGCATGGGCTCCCGTCCCACGGTTCCGGCGGGGAAGTCCCGGTTCTGTTCGCGCACGACATTCGCGATGTCGGTCGGCGTCAGACCCAACTGCGCCATGCGCACCGGGTCGAGGACGAGACGCATACTGTAGTTTTGTTGTCCGAAGACCAGCGCATCGCCGACGCCCGGCAGGCGCTTGATATTGTCGAGGATCCGCAGGATCGCGAAATTCGAGAGAAAGAGCGCATCTTGCTGAGGATCGTCGGAATTCAGCACC
>JAICUC010000300.1 GCA_025936075.1 Nitrospira sp.
AGCGCCCCAAGAATTTCCCCTGCACGCGGATAGCTGAATCATCGATCGGGACTTTGATGACGATAATTTCTCCCTGTTTCCCGGTATAACGGCCATCGGCACCTTGAGCTGTCGCTACAGAACCTGGACGGAGGTCGAGGAGCAGGCAACCGGTGAACAGGATGGCGATGCCCAATAACCACCCCGTCGGCGTGGCACCTCGTGGGTAATGCAGATACACCGCCGGCTTCATCGATAAAACCGCCCTCCGGACACTTGAGAAATCAGTTCCTCGACCCGCCGATTCACCGCGCTGAAGGGGTCCATACAGAGGATGGTTTCCTCCCAATAGCCGTTCAGCTTCAGATACGTCCAATCGACCGTATAGGACCGATTCTTGGCACGAGCGAACCGGATGAAATCCCCACGGACCTTGGCCCTTGTCGTTTGAGGTGGAGTGGACATCGCCCGCTGAACCGCCTCCTCTTCGACGACCCGTTCGATGAGACCCCGAGATTCCATCAGATAATATAACCCTCTCGTCCGCTTCACATCATGGAACTGCAAATCGAGAAGGAACACTCTTGGGTCGTCCCACCCGCAATTCTTCTTATCCACATAGGATTGGATCAAATGTTTCTTCGTGATCCAATCGACCTGATGGATGAGTTGCATCGGATCTTCTTCAAGCCGCCGAAGCATCCGTTCCCACTTCTCCCACACATCGTCGAGGATGGGATCATGCGCCTGTTGACTTAAATACTCTCCGGCCCTCTTGAGGTAGGCCAATTGGATTTCAATGGCGGTCATCTGTCGGCCGTCATCGAGTTTCACTTTTTTCTTCAATGTGGGATCCCGTGAGACTTCTCGGATCGCCTTGACGGGATCCTCCAGTTCCAACCCATGGACCGTGTACCCTTCTTCAATCATCGACAAGACAAGCGCGGCCGTTCCCACTTTGAGGTAAGTGGCATACTCCGACATGTTGGAATCCCCGACGATGATATGGAGGCGCCGATACCGTTCGGCGTCCGAATGGGGCTCGTCGCGGGTATTGATGATGCTTCGGGAGGACGTTGTCGACGATGACGTCTTCTCGTGGATGTGTTGCGCGCGCTGCGAGATGAAATATTGAGGCTTTCCGGATACTTTTAATATTTTGCCGGCCCCGCTGAACACCTGCCGGGTCACGAAAAATGGGATCAATTGTTCGGTGACTTTCCAGAAATCGACATCGCGCCGCATGAGGAAGTTTTCATGGCATCCGTAGGTATTCCCCAGAGAATCCGTATTATTCTTGAAAATATAGATTTCTCCGGACAATCCTTCCTCTCGAAGCCGCTCCTCCGCCGCTGGCAAACAGGCTTCCAATAAGCGCTCGCCCGCTTTATCGTGAACCACGAGGTCAAGGATGTTGTCACACTCCGGCGTCGAGTATTCGGGATGACAACCGGTGTCTTGATAAAACCGCGCCCCATTGACCAAGAAGGCGTTCGACGGCCAGCTGTTCGGTATCAGTCCTTCAAAGATGTACCCCAGGACTTTCTCCATGGGAAGATAGATACGGCCGTTGGGGGAAAAAATGAGGCCGTATTCGTTCTCGAGTCCGAATATCCGTTGTTTCATAGGACCGGCAGATGTCATGAATGGCCTTGAGACAGATTACACGCCGTTCTTTAGATCTTCAACAAAGGAAGCCTCTATGGAGGGCAGAGTCAGGGAATGAGGATGTGTCGAACGTCGGTAATCAATAACCGCCGAAACTTTCTGCCGGTACGAGTCCGGTCCAAGACCGCGACTTCTAACCCTTCCGGTTGCAGCTTTTGATTGGCCGTCTGCTCCAGAGCCGCAACACACAGCTTCAACGCAGCGTCCAAGGGCGGAATCTGGCCGGGGCTTTTTTCTTTCAACACGGTTTGTACCGCTTCAGATCTCCCGCCGATCACCGCATAGTTCTTCTCGTCGATGATGCTGCCGTCGAATGAAATACGGAAGATTTCGTTCGAGCGATGATCGGTGCCAGCTTGCACCACGAGGATCTCAACCTCAAGCGGCTTCATTTCTTGGCTGAACACAGTTCCCAGGCTTTGCGAATACCCGTTTGCAAGCGAGCGGCCGGTCACATCTTCCCTGCTGTACATGAATCCTCTCAGATCGGCATGGCGGATACCCGCCTTTCGAAGATTTTCAAACTCGCTGTACTTGCCGGCTCCCGCAAACGCGATGTTGTCGTAGATTTCAGAAACCTTGTGCAGCGAGGCGCTCGGATTATCCGCCGTCAACAGAATACCGTCGATATACTCCATCGCGATGATCGAGCGGCCTTTGGCGATCCCCTTCTTGGCATACTCAGCCTTATCCTGCATCACCTGTTCGGGGGATACGTAATAGGGCATCGGCATGATTACGTCTCCCTTGAACGGCGTGCGGTCATCATCTCGTCATACACAGCTTTCAGTTTGTCATCGGAGACATCGGTGATGCCCTGAGCGGTCACAAACTTGGCGGTCGGATAGATTCCTCGTATCAGGTCCGGTCCGCCCGTACCAACATCATCATCCGCGGCATTATAGAGCGACAACAAAGCCAACTTGAGTGCGTCCTGCTCAGAAAGTACTCTCCGAAAATGCTCGCGCATCGTGTTACGGGCATCTTTTCCACCGGAACCGATCGCATGGTAGTCCGACTCTTCGTACCGTCCGCCGGTGATGTCGTACTTGAAGATGCGGCCCTCGCCCCGTTTCAAGTCATACCCGACGTACAGCGGCATGACGACCAGTCCCTGAAACACCATCGGAAGATTGGCCTTGACCATCTGCCCCAGTTTATTGGCCTTCCCTTCACAAGAGAGCGGCATGCCTTCGAGTTTTTCATAATGTTCCAACTCGGTCTGAAATAACTTGGCCATTTCGATGCAGGGACCGGCCGCCCCTGCAATCGCCATGGCCGACCAGTCATCGATCTTGAAGACTTTTTCGATTCGGCGATCCGCGATCTGAAACCCTTCCGTGGCTCGGCGGTCTCCGGCAATCACGACACCTTGTTGATACTTGAGCGCAAGCACCGTCGTGGCGGATGGCACGGCGATAGGTCCGACGGTGCGCATCTGGTCGTGAACCGCCGCCATTCCGTGGCTTCGCAAGGCCAACTCAGGATGATGTGTTGAGACGAAGTCAAAAAAACTGGATCCGTCGTGGTCGGGAAGATAGGGAAGCTTCATCGTGATTATCGAATCACCGTTCCTCAAATCCTGAGTTTTTCGATCAGGGCATCGACCGAATCGGTCGTATCGAGCAGCTCTCGCGTCAATGCCTGCGTCCCTCGATGGGGATCCATCAGAGGCACTTTCTTGATCGTCGTATTGCCGACGTCGAACAGCACCGACGTCCAACTGGCCCCGTACAACGCCTTTGCAAACTTACTGACACACCGTCCACGGAAATAGGCCCTGGTACCCGTCGGCGGATTGAGCTCCGCTCGTTGAATATCGTTTTCCTCAACGATCCGTTCGATGAGGCGACTGCGCTCCAGCGTATAGAACAATCCCTTGTCCGGACGGACATCATGATATTGGAGATCCATCAGCTTCATTCGAGGATCATCCCATCCGCAGCCCTTACGTTCCATGTAGGACTCTATCATGTGACGCTTGGCGACCCAATCCAACGCATTCTCCAATAACCGTGGATCGCGATCGAGTCGATTCAACACATCCTCCCAGCGGAGCAACACATCATGAGTGGTAGGGCTATGATCCTGCGAGGCAAAAAACGTCTTGGCGGCGCTCAGGTACGCGTGCTGGACGGCAAGAGCCGTCGTAGGCCTTCCACCGATCAGTTTCACGGTTTCTTTCATATCCAGATCGCGGGACACTTGCTTGAACGCACGAACCGGCTCGTCCAATTCGAACTGAGGCAGATCGGCTCCTGACTCAAGCAAATCCAAGACAATGTCCAACGTTCCCACCTTCAGATAGGTGGAGAGTTCCGCCATGTTGGCGTCTCCCGTGATGACATGGAGCCTGCGAAACCTTGCCGCATCGGCATGCGGCTCGTCGCGCGTGTTGATGATCGGCCGTTTGACCATCGTGTTGAGATCCATGAGACATTCGAAAAAGTCGGCGCGCTGCGAGATCTGATATTCCGTCGGGCTGGTCTGATTTTCAGCCCCGACTTTTCCTGCTCCGGAGAAAATCGGTCGTGTGACCAGAAACGGCGTCAACACCCGAGCGATCCTGTCGAACGGCACGGATCTCGAGACTAAATAGTTTTCGTGGTATCCATAGCTGTTGCCCTTGCCGTCGGAGTTGTTCTTGTACAAGACATACTGTTCGCTTCCCCTCACCCGAGCCATTTCCTGAAGGCATGCCGCGAGAATGCGCTCCCCGACTCGTTCGAACGCCACAATCTCCCTGGCGTTC
>JAICUC010000396.1 GCA_025936075.1 Nitrospira sp.
CAATTCCGTGTATTTTGCCTTTCCCGTCATCCTCGCCACGTTCGGTGAAGAAGGATTGACTCAGGCGGTGCTCTTTGACGTCGGACAAACCATGCTGACTCTTACCGTTCTTTACGGGCTGGCCGTGTGGCACGGCACACAGTCCGCTGCACCCAGGTCCACTGCAATCCGCATCCTGTCATCCCCGCCGTTATGGGCCCTGGTTTGCATTTTGTTTGTGAAGTTTTCAGGGCATCATCTCCCTCTCCGGCTGCTTGAACTCCTCCAGCCATTGCACGTCACCACGACGCCACTCGCCAGTTTCGTGCTCGGACTGTCGATCAGCTTCTCAGCGGTCCGGCGGACCGCGCGATTGGCCATACTGGGTGTGACAGTGCGAATGGGGGGCGGACTTGTGCTCGGTTTGTCGGCGGTCTGGTTGCTTGGATTGACGGGAATAGAACGAGCCGTCGTGATCCTTGTAGCGGCAATGCCGTCGGCAGTCAGCTCCGTGGTCTTCGCGGCTGAAACACGGCTCGATGAGGAACTGGTCGCTTCCATTGTGGCCCTCTCCATTTGCCTCGCTGTCGTGATGCTTCCTTGGCTGCCTCGATTGGCTGGGATGTTATTGGGCTGATCGGGCAATCTTCAACGAGAGAGGTCGATACCCCCCTTCAGCCCCAGACATTTCTCCTAGGGTTGTTCCTAGTTTCATGACGAAACAGTAGAACTTATATCCTTCACATCCTTCAGTTCGTCAAATGCTCCGTTATCCACACTGTTCGTATGTAATGATATGGCCTATTGCCGTAAGTCATTAGAAATACGTGAATAATAATTTTTCGATTGGACAGAATCACAATACGACGGCTCGCATTCCCTCATGGCATTCAACTTGCTGCTGCACATATTTGAATGACAAGACTTGAATTACAAGAGGTGAAGCATGAAACAAACAATGCACCCCATCAGTGTTCGGATTGAGTGGTGTCAAAGGCAATCTGCACAGGCTCGCACCGAATCGGAGACAGACGGGTGGCGCGCAGAAGCAGATGGCCTGCGAGATGCCCTCATGGGTACTGACCACACCGACAACTATCAACTGTGTCTTCCCGAGGTCCTTAGACGATACGTGCTTGGATTCCAGGACGGGACGGCATTGCTGCGAGCCACACGAGTGCAGCGCATGGTTCATGCCGCCACATCGGAGACTCCACAATCGTCTCGGGTAGGTATTGACGTTCTACTAGGAGATGTCCAATGAATTGTTTACGATGTAACGGCCTCGCTGTCAGGGACGACAGCTTCGCGGTGCAGACTGGTTCGACGTCAGACTTTCATGGGTGGCGCTGTATCAATTGTGGGATGATCGGCGACGACGTCATCAATAAGAATCGGCGGGTGATCTCGCGACAAAGGATATCGGACGGATCTGAACGTCGCCGGTACGGCCGTCAGGCCGCGTAACGGCATCACATGCCGGCCGACACCGATGCGCCTTTGTTCACGGTGACGGAACTTCATCCCTCCTTCGCCTGGACCCCCGCTTGATAGGTCGCGTACACGTAGACTGGAATGGACAAGTGGCCGAGATGTTTTTCGATCAACGGCTTGACCTCTTTCCAGTCAAGCCCGCCGACGCCGGTCGCCAGACGAGGAAGCGCCAAGCTCTTGACCTTCTCGCTTTCAACCAATTTTGACAAAGCTTTGAGACAATGGTTCACATTCTCGATTGTGGCTTTCCCGGGCTTGGCCTCATGGCTGGGAGCAGCTTCCTGAGTAAACAGACTCACGATTCGTACTCCGCCCGCACCGGCCCAGGCCCACAGTTCACCGGTCTTTGGAGTAAACGTCTGGCAATAATGCCTGAAATCTTTGTACATGGCAGGCCATTGTTGTCGCAGACTCAGCGCTAAGCCGTTTGCATAACCGTCGTTCGGAGCCACACCGTGTGCCACCATATCGGCCTTTGTCAATAAGATATCTCCCGCGACTTCTTTCAGCATAGAAGCTCCCTAGAATTGTTATATTGAATGACATTTCTTCACTTGGCATGAGCCTCATATTGTCTCTTTCAACATGGAATCAATCGTCCTTGCGAATCTATCCTCCTTCCGCTATGTAAATAAGAACTCTTTCCTAACCGAGGATCCACATCGTGATTCATATTCGAGCAGCGACGGAGGTTGATTTTCCCGCGCTCCTCCAAGTGCAACAGTCTGCATTCGGAGAATATTCCGGCGTCTATAAAGTAAGTGGGTGGACAACGGAAACCCTTGAAAGTCTGAAAGAAGACGCGAGGGAAAAACATATTTTCGTGGCGGACGACGGAGGAGCGATTGTCGGCTCCGTGCGCTTCTGGACCGTGGCCGGCGTGTGCGTGATTCGATTGCTCTCCGTAAGCCCCACTCATCAGCGTCACGGAGTGGGGCAAACCCTGATCCGCGAGATTGAACGCGCGACCACCGATGCTCACAAGTTTTATGCCTGTACCATGCTGAGCACGGCGCGAAACATTCAGTTCTTCATGAAACTCGGCTACAAAGCGGAAACGGTTCTTCCCGATCATTACGACCATCTCGACCTCATCTGCTTCGCCAAGTATCGCTAAGCTGAGCCATCGACGTCTCCGCTCTGACGACTGCCTACGATATTGACGCTACGGCGTCTTCGCGCAACGGAATCCATACCCAAAGAGCCGGTTCGTCGGTTGCGCATCGAACCGGTGCGCGGAACGCAAGAACTCAGGAACGTACAGCCATGACCCGCCCCGCACCACTTTCCCCTCACCCTTTGCCGGCCCTATCGGATTCTTTTTCGCGCCCTTCCTATAGTAATCATGGTCGTACCAATCGAATACCCATTCCCACGCATTGCCGGCCATGTCATAGATCCCATAGGGACTCTTTCCCTCCTCGAACGATCCCACTGGGGTTAAGGCTTGATGGTTGTCTCATTCCTTTCTACCGTAATTCGCGTGGAGCC
Organism: Nitrospira sp.; assembly: GCA_025936075.1. Taxonomy (GTDB): domain Bacteria; phylum Nitrospirota; class Nitrospiria; order Nitrospirales; family Nitrospiraceae; genus Nitrospira_D. The sequence continues at coordinate 2,965 of JAICUC010000396.1, forward strand.
TGGTCGGCGCTTCATTGCCC
>JAICUC010000166.1 GCA_025936075.1 Nitrospira sp.
TCCCTTGCTCATGCCGAGCGACTCCTGGTGGATGCTTCGTCTTGGAACGGAAGTCGTGCGAGGAGAAGAGCGGTTGTACGGTTTAATCGACGGATCGCCACTTGGCGAGACGCAACAAGCGAGGTCTCGTGCGCAGTGATTTGCCTCGAAAAATTCTGGTGCGGGCGCCGAATTGGATCGGCGATGCCGTCATGTGCGAACCGGCTGTCCAAGGGCTTCGGTCTCTGTTCCCCGAGGCGGAGTTGGCGATGCTCGCCAAGCCTGCCGTCGCGGAGCTGTTCCTCTCCCATCCGGGGCTTCATAGCGTGCTGGTGTACGATGACGAGAAGGCTCATGCGGGGATTTCAGGAAAGTGGTCGCTGGCCGGTATGTTGCGACGGCACCGCTTCGATTTGGCGGTACTGTTTCAGAACGCGTTCGAGGCCGCATTTCTTACGTGGCTCGCCGGCATCCCACGGCGATATGGGTATGCCACGGACGGAAGGGTCTTCTTTCTGACCGAACCGGTCGCTGTTCCCAACGGTCCTGTGCCTGTGCATCAAGTCGAGTACTATTGGAACTTATTGAAACCACTGGGACTGGCCGGTGGAGCTCCCCTCCCTTCGCTGCTCGTTTCGGCGGACGAGAAACGAACGGTCGACGTACGGCTTGTTTCAGCCGGTATCAATCCATCGGATCTTATTATCGGTATCAACCCCGGATCGACCTATGGCAGCGCCAAACGTTGGTCGTCCGACCGATTCGCCGAAGTCGCGAGGCGCATTGTGCGGCGATTGGAACAGACCGAGAGCGCGCATGTCGCAGTGGTCATCCTGGGAGCGAAGGGAGAGGAATCGTTGGGGAAGGACATTGCGGCTCAGCTCGGCGGACGATCGGTTGTCTTATCCGGCGCGACAAGCATTCGGGAACTCATGGCGGTGGTGAAGCGTTGTCGCTTGCTGATGACGAACGATACAGGACCGATGCATGTTGCGGCGGCTTTCGGTGTGCCGGTTGTTGCGGTGTTCGGTCCCACGAACTGGCGCACCACCTATCCCTACGGGCAAGAACGGTCGATCGTCCGGGAAGCCGTAGATTGTGCACCTTGCCTCCTCAGGGAATGTCCCATCGATCACCGTTGCATGACTCGCATCCCCGTTGACCGGGTGTACGAAACGGCAGTGGAGCAAATAGAACGTTCATCTGGTTCGTCTGGTTTATTTGGTTTGTCTGGTACCCTGAGATCGGATTCCAACCAAACAAACCAAACCAACGAAACAAACCAGACAGACCAGAAAATTCTTTCCGGCCATACCATTTTTCTCGATCGAGACGGGACGCTCAACCCAGATCCCGGCTACATCAATTCCCCCGATCAGTATGAATTGTTTCCCGGCGTGCCTGAAGCGCTCGCGAGGCTGAAGCGGGCCGGTGCCAGGTTGATCGTTGTCACCAACCAATCAGGCATCGCGCGGGGATTCTTGACGCCTGAGGACCTCGCTGCCGTGCACATGAAACTCAAGCGTCTCCTTGATGCTGCCGATGTGTCACTTGACTCGATCTATTTCTGCCCTCACCATCCTGACGACGGTTGCGACTGTCGAAAGCCGAACCGTGGGATGATTGACCAAGCGGTGCGAGAATGGGGAATGAATCTTGATCAATCCTATTTGATCGGCGACCACATCCGCGATATCGAGTTGGCGAAGAGGATTGGGGCGCGAAGTGTTTTGGTAACGACAGGAGTCATGTCCCCACAGGAGGCAGAAAGTCTGAACGCCTCGGAGTCGGCTCCGGATTGGATCGCATCCTCGCTGACGGAGGCCGCCGACTGGCTATTGGCCGATGCAAGCAAGTTGTCCGTGCGGATCCGCGAGCGTCAGGTCGCACATCCGTGACGTATGGTGGAGATGGAGAGCCACGGTCGGGCCTTGTGTCGGCTGGAAAGCCGGCGTAAGTTGTGAGCGGGAGAATGTGACGCCGAAGGAATCGGCTGTGTTCCATAGAGAGAAAAGATGGCAGCGAGCTGTCAGATGAACGCATGTTCCATTCCTTGTAATCTCTGTGGCGGTGCCGAGGTATCGATTCTTTCGAACAGAAGCCGAAGCGGAAAGCCTTTACGGACCGTCATTTGTCAAGCCTGTGGGCTCGTGTGGTCGGATCCACGCCCTCACGAAGCCAGGCAGTTTTATGAGGAGGAGTATCGCCTCTCCTATAAACGCGCCTACAGTCCGAAATCGAAGCATGTCTTGCGCGCGGGCCATGTGGCCTTATCGCGATTCGAAAAGATCGAGCAGTTCTTGTCGAGCCGGAAGGCCGTCCTGGATGTCGGCACAGGCGGCGGAGAGTTCGCCTATCTGCTTCAATCGTTGGGACATGGTGTGGAGGGGATTGAGCCGAATAGAGGATATGCCGACTATTCCATACGCGAATATGGGCTCACGGTTCAGGTCGGGTTCGTGCAAGAGGCAGCGTTTGTACCGGACTCGTTCGACGTGGTGACGATCTGGCATGTACTCGAACACACGGAAGATCCGGGTTTCATTTTAGCTCTGCTCCGGTCCTGGCTTAAACCGGACGGCATACTTGTCGTGGAAGTCCCGAATGTGGAGGCGACGTGTCAGGCTCCTCGCAGCACGTTCCACGAAGCCCATCTCTATAACTTCAATGTTGTGTCCTTGCGAAGGTTGGCCAGAAAGCACGGGTTGCATGAATCCCGACATTTAATCTCCCGCGACGGTGGGAATATCACGATGTTCCTTTCTCGCACGGAGCCGCTGGTCCAAGATCGTTACGACGCCTCGATTCCCGGCAATTGCGAATGGATTTCGAGGATCGTGCGTCGGCACAGCAACGTGCGACGCCACTTGACGCCGCTGCCTTACGTTCGTGTTTGGCAGCGACTCTGCCGATCATTCCAAGAGAGGCGTGAAACATCGGACGAACGGAGCGGCAAGGCACTGCTCGACCAGCTTTATGCTCCTCGGCTGCAGCTCCATTCCGTAGAGCGCCATGAAGAGATTTAGACCGTGCATGGATGAATGAAGGGCATTCTTCCTTGATCTTCAGTCTGTGACGAACGGGGTTTGCTGGAAGGTTGTCTGGTGCCGTCTGCCAACCATCTCGATGGCCGTTCCTCATCGCCGTTGAAGAACGCCCGCATCCTATTGATCAAGCCCAGTTCTCTTGGGGACATCGTTCACGCGTTTCCGGTCGTATCGGCGATCAAAACACAATGGCCGGGATCGCATATTACATGGGTGGTGAAGCGCCAGTGGGCCGACCTTGTCGAGCGGGCGGAAGGAATCGACCGTATCTGGCCGATCGACATGACGGTAAAGAGCTGGATCAGAGAAGGTCAAGCGCTGCGCGCACAGCGGTTCGATCTCGCCATCGATTTGCAAGGGCTGCTTCGTAGCGCCATCTTGGCATGGCTCAGCGGCGCGCCGACGCGTATCGGATTCGCGAATGGGAGGGAAGGGAGCCCATGGTTCTATACTCAACGCGTACCGGTTCCAAATCTCGATATCCATGCCGTCGATCGATATCTTGCGGTTGCCGCGGCATTGGGAGTATCCCTGCCGGACAAACCACGGTTCGGGTTTAGGTTGCTGGAGAAGGATCTGGCGACCGTTCGAGAACTTTGCCGTCGCAGAGGTTTCTCATTGGATAAGCCATGGGTCGCCATGAACATCGGGGCGCGGTGGCCGACGAAGCGCTGGCCGCTGGCGTCGTTCGCTGCCGTCGTGGATCGGCTGCACGAGATACATCGTGATCCGGTCGTCATGATAGGAGGCGCGGAGGAACGCGCATTCACGAATAAGTTGAGAGCTCTGACGGACCGGCCGTTCATCGATCTGAGCGGCGATATCCCATTGGGGTACTTGCCGGCACTGCTCTCGAAAGCGACTGCCATGATCACAAACGATTCCGGGCCAATGCATCTCGCTGCAGCCCTCGGGATTCCGGTGGTCGCGATATTCGGACCCACGAGTGCGGCGCGGACCGGACCATATGGAGACGGCCATCAGGTACTAACCAGTCGGATCTCTTGTAGCCCTTGTTTCAGTCGTGTCTGCCGACACAATCCGGAATTGGAATGTCTGCATCTCACCAAGCCGACCCAAGTGGTCGATGTGATACGGCCGCTGTTGGCGGCTCACATCCCATGTCGATGAACGTCCTGATCGTTCGCCCGGACGGTATCGGCGATGTCCTGCTCTCTCTTCCCGTAGCGACTCAACTTAAGCGACTTGTCCAGGGGGTCACAGTCGGGTTTCTCACCAGCCCTACCGTCGCGCCCCTTCTCGAACGCCACCCCGACGTGGATTATGTGCGAACGATTCGCTTCACAGACCCCTTCAAGGAACTGCGTCTCGCCTTTTCCCGGGGAGTTGAAGCCGCGATTTTTTTGAAGCCGTTTCGTCGTCTTATGTGGGCCGCATGGGTGGTCGGCGTACCGATTCGAATTGCCACGGGGTACCGTTGGTATAGCCTGTTGGCCAATCGCCATATCTACGAACATCGCAGTGAATTTTCAAAACATGAATCAGAGTACAACATTGAAATGTTGAAAGGCTTGGGGTTGAACCCCCAGCCGATCAGTCCGCCGGTGCTTACCTTAACCGAGATCGAGCGGGCCGCCGGTGCATCTCGGTGGTCGGGCTTGCCGAACCCTCGCGTCGTGATCCACCCCGGCGGTGTTTCTGCGCGCCGATGGAGTTTCGAGCAGTATCGTGGCCTGGCCGTGACACTGGGAGAGCGGGGGTACGGCGTCGTGCTGACAGGCAGCGATCAGGAACGAATCGAGTTTGGAGGTCAACCGCGCACGACAGTCCCTCCATCGGGGATGAGAGACCTTATGGGTAAACTGTCGCTCCGAGAACTCATGGCGTTGATCGCCAATGCCCATGTCGTCGTCTGTGGAGCGACAGGACCTGCTCACATGGCGGCAGCTCTTGGAATTCCCACCGTCACCTTGTTTGATCCCCGGCGAAACAATTTGCCGGTGAGATGGAAACCGCTGGGGCCGGGAGCATTGCTGCGGCCGGATGTTCCCACTTGCGAAAAATGCATCGGAGAAACCTGTCCTTATTGGGATTGTCTTGATCGGCTCACTGTCGCGAAGGTGACTGCTGCAATCAATAAGGTCTTGGAGAATCCTTCTCCGCTCACCGTTCTTCACCTATAAGCCAGAGTTCAAGAATGACTCTCCGGGTTGCTCTTGACTCCAAGTTGCTTCTATGTTCATATTCTGAACGTTCGGCATGGAACTATAACTATATGAATCTCCAAGGACAACGAGATCTTCTTCTGCTGACAGAGGTGGAACGAGACGGCGCAGTTACTCAGCGGTCTCTCGCTTCAAAGTTAGGAGTTGCTCTGGGTCTGACCAATCTCTATCTTAAGAGGTTGGCGCGGAAGGGCTATATCAAGATAACCACCATTCCCTCACATCGGGTTCGGTATTTACTGACTCCGCAAGGGTTTACCGAGAAATCCAGGCTGACCTATCTCTATATGGAGTATTCGTTATCTCACTACCGCGAGATGCGTGCGCGGTTACGAGAAACGCTGTCCCACGCCGTCAAAAAGGGAACGAAACGAGTCGTCGTCTATGGAACCGGTGAACTGGCCGAGATGGCCTATCTATCGCTCCGAGAAATGCATATGACCTTGGTTGGGTTCGTAGATGATAATCAGCAAGAGGCGTTCTTATCCTATCCGGTCTGGCCGCCGGAAGCATTGAGTGAATGGGAGTTTGATGCGGTATTGCTGGCGGATATTGGACGGACGGTACGGCACCGCGAAATGTTGGGGCGGTATCACGTTCCAGATGTGAAAATTCTAGCGTTGGGCCCGTCGGTCTAAGCGTTTGAAGGTTCGTCGATTTTTCCGTTCACTGTAAGTGAGAGGGCGAAGCTGTGTTCAAGATAGAGACGAACCGCCTTCACTGGTACGCGCTTCGTACGAAATCACGCCATGAAAAACTGGTACGAGATCAGTTGGACAAGCAAGGGATCGAGCCGTTGCTTCCGACGGTCAAACGGCTGAGCCAGTGGAAAGACAGGAAAAAGGAAATCGAGGTCCCGCTGTTCTCTGGATATTGTTTCGTGCGGTTTTCTCAGCTCGAAAAGACGCCTGTACAAAAGATCGTGGGCGTCGTTGAAATCGTCGGCAGCGGAAGCCGACCCGAACCGATCCCGGAACAAGAAATCAATGCGCTACGCCGTCTCATGACGTGCGTCCTTCCGTATGATCCCCATCCCTATCTTCATGAAGGGATGAGGGTAGAGGTCGTTCGCGGGCCCTTGCAGGGTGCGCACGGCATTCTGTTGCGAAAAGAAAAGCGGCATCGCTTAGTTGTCGGAGTGCGACTTATTCAGCAGGCGGCGGCGGTTGAAATCGACGTGAATGACGTAGTGGCAGTGTGAGAAGCCTGTAGCCCTGTCTTCCGCAGCAAAGAAGTGATTCGTCCCGTTGTCTGTTATGAAGGACCCGTGGGGTCGGCCAAACCCTAAAGAACATGGTACTGGGACAATCGGCGTGAACCAGTCCGACATTTGTTCAATGTACGGGAACACCGTTGTGGAGGGGATGCGGGTACGGGTGGGAGTCGGGGTAGTCGTCCGAGGAATAGGAGAAACCATACTCTTGGAGAAACGTCGTGATTGCGGATGGTGGGGATTGCCGGGCGGAAAGATAGAGCCCGGAGAGTCGATCATTGACGCGGCAGTGCGAGAGGTGCTTGAAGAGACGGGTCTCACCGTGGAGGTCACGCATCTGATCGGCGTGTATTCCGATCCTGATGGCCGTATCGTGACCTACCCTGACAATGGAGATGTCGTTCAGTTGATCGATGTCGTTGTGGGAGCGCGAGTGCTGTCCGGACGAATCATATGTAGCCACGAGAGCGAAGAGGTACGGTTTTTCTCCCCATCTCAATTACCGGCGCACATTGTTCCCCCTGCACGGCAACCCCTTGTCGATGCATTCGAAGGCCGATGCGGAGTCCTACGATAGAATGGACTCGTAATGACACCATTCCGCGATCTTCTCGTGCTCGGTCTTGGACGGGGGCTCCAAGTCCTTGCAGGTCTTGTCACCATCAAGACGGCGACAACGGTGTTGTCGCCCGGCGAAGTCGGAAGCATGAACCAACTGATGAGCCTTGCAATCTTCGGGACGTCGGCCTTGTTGATGCCCATGACCGCCTATATCGGTCGGGGATGCTTGGAATGGATGGATGCCGGAATATTAAGTCGGAGGTTGGACTCTTATCTGCTCATTATCTTGGCTGTTGCTCTGCTATGTGGTTCGGCCGTGTGGGCCATTCAGGTTCAGCTGGCGGTAGTTTCAGGTATGGCTCCAGTTTGGGTCACGGGATTAGTCGTACTCTATACGGTCGGTTTTGCGCTACATACGATGGGCACCTCAGGACTGAATCTTATAGGACATCGATTTCTCTATATCTTGTTCGTGAACCTTGCGGCGTGGGGAGGGCTTCTCTTAGCGATATGGTGGTCGACACAGAAAGCAAGTCCGGAGATGTGGTTGCTTGGAATCTTTTGCGGATTTCTTCTTTCGTCCGTTTCCTATGTGATCTTAAACCGGTGTGCCGGAGA